>CBFGQF010000079.1:0-8007 GCA_965650865.1 uncultured Alphaproteobacteria bacterium
GGGATACCAATTCCCGTATCGGCGATATAACAGGTCAGCAGGAGCTCGCCCTCGCCCGTATACTTATACTCTACATTGATTTTGACCGACCCTGTGTCCGTATATTTGATCGCATTGCCGACAAGGTTCGTCAAAACACGGCTGATCCGCACCGGGTCCCCTGTAAGGTATGGAATGTCATTGTCGACGAAACTATAGTTAAGCGATATGCCTTTCGAACTTGCAATCGGGGCGAGGCTTTCCAAAACGGTAGATACTGTCGTTTTAAAATCAAACCCGATATTCTCAAGCATCATCGACCCGGCTTCGATCTTGGAGAGGTCAAGGATATCGTTTACAATTTCAAGAAGGTTGCTTGCCGATCTATGAACCACTTCGGCCATTTCGCGGTTTTCATCGCTCAGGGTCGGATCTTCGATAAACATCTGAATCATGCCCATGATACTGTTAAGCGGCGTTCGCAATTCATGGGACATATTGGCCAGAAATTCGCTTTTTGCCTGCGTTGCCGCCTCTGCCTTCTTCTTTTCTTCCTTAAGATTGGCATTGGTCATGATAAGCTCTTCACGAATTAATTCCAGCTTATCCGTATAAATCTGCATCTGTGCGTTGACGCGCTCTTTTTCCTTGAGCTTTATTTCAATTTCCTTTTGTTCCAGCAACGCGACTTCCGCTTGTTTGCGCGCGCTGATGTCCTGAAATGTTACCACCGCACCTATAATCTGGTTATTGTCGTCCCTGATCGGCGTGCTTTTATAGGCGACAGGCATGCATGTTCCATCCTTACGCCAAAAAACTTCGTCTTCAACTTCCGAGGATAGGCCTCTTGTAAAGGCCGCGTATATTTTGCAATCATCTTTACTGTGCGGGGTTCCATCGGCGTGGGAATGATGGATAAGATCATGCTGAGAAACGCCGATCATCTCCTGCAACGTATATCCCAACATTCTTTCCGCGGCTGTGTTGGCAAAGGTCGTATTACCCTGCATATCAAGCCCGTATATTCCCTCCGCCGCATTGATCAGAATAAGATCGAGGAATTTTTTGCTCTCCAGAATATTATCGGCCATCAGCTTGCTGGCCCGGTCATACCGGTCGCGCAAAACTTCCTGCTCCCTATAGCTCTGGCTTATGGATTCATATAACAATTCGGTATCGCACGACCCATCGGCTGTGAATCGCGAAGCCCGCTTGATCTGTTTATCAAGCAATGGATGTCTGGTTTTATGCTCGCTCATGTTTCCTGCAACAAGGTCATAGTCATCGTTTGATTATGAAGAACACAGGTATACGCTTCCTTATAGGAATACTCTCCATTGGAATAGAATCCGGTGACCGGTATATGCGATCCTAGCTTATCGCAGACAGCCTGTAACTCATCGCTGATCTGGCTTCCCATCAACAATTGACGCCCAAGACAGCTAACCACAAGCGCGAAACCGGCCACTTGATTATTCTGGCCTTTGGCCTTTTCGGCGGCCAGTCCGGCCCCCACGACAAGATTGCCAAAATTCCCTTTCATGAACTGGGCAATATATCCTTGCGGTATATCACCTGTAAAACGCAGAGATTTCGCTTCTTCATCGACAATGTCGATCGTCCTTACGATATAGCCGCTGTTCCTGTCCTTGCGGATGGACAGCGGGAATAACAATCCGGCACCGGGCAATTTATCGGCATCTTCCCCCAGATATTCCTTATACAAATCCAGAGCCGGCTTTCCGTCAAGCTCATATAGGATATTGCCGTCCGACCTTGTCACCACGCGTTCAAGACCAAACGTGTCCCATCCCCCTTCGGCGGCACAACCGACTCGCAATGAATGACCGTACAAACCGATGGCGCATATCTGTCCCGTCTCGATCGGACGGTCGATACCGCACAGCGTCTCTTTGAATTCGAAACCATCGCTGGCCATGCCTCCCGTAATGCCAACGCCATCCGGTAACATTTCGTTGGCGCCATTCAGGAAGTTGGTACCGTGCACGCTCATACCGTCTGTAATCACGAATACGTGCGCCAGATCGTCCCCCAGAAGTTGTTCGACGAGCTTCTTCCCGGCGTCATATGATTCATGCTGACTATGGCACGAAATCTGCGCGGTACGGATTTTTGTTTTTTCAAAAGAAACGGCAAGGCCCGTAAAGGTATCCGTATAGATATCATCCCCCAGAACAGGGCCGCTGGTACTACAACCGAATAAAACTGAGTCCGGAAAACGATCCCTCAGAATAGAATGGGCATCGATTTTGCTGTGGACTTTCTTATCAACAAAATAAAAAACAATATCGGGTTTCGTGGGGATATCTGCCCCGTCGGTAAACTCCAATCCACGGGCCCCTGCCCAATAAAAACCTGTCGCATTAATCATCTATTTCCTCCACCGATCATTTTGTTACAAAAATCCTGTTTAAAAAATTTGATGTTCAAAAAACATACCCTTTAACTGATAACTTTCTCCTTCGGCATAAGGCCCGCCAACAAATCCTGATACTGATATTTGTGAACAACGTCCGGCTTGTCCACGGCGTCATGAATGGCAGGACCGCTGATATAATCAAATCCTGCACATATGGCTGACGTTGTCAGGCTTAACGACGTAACGTCCAGAATAAATGTTTTTGAGATTTTGACCGCTTTTGCCTTGGCGCCCAAACCGTTCACAACCTTAATTATTTCCTTCTCCGGCATAGTGTTTTCAAAGCGGACCCCAACGGTATCGATGCCGGAATTGTTGAAATAGCTGAAATTGATATCCCAACGCAAAGGAACCTCGGCAAAGACATGACGGCAATAGCCGCGCAGCGGCGCGGCAAACCAGTACGCATTTTTGGGCGCCCTGCCTTCGGTAAAATTCATGATGAGAAAAATCAAAAACTGTTTCTGGCTTTCGGGTATCTTCTCAAGATGGGATTTATAGAATTCATAATTTTCATAGCTGTAAAGACTGTCATAATGGACCGGACACGCTATCAACAACTTCCGCCCGTCGGCCTCCATAGCTGATAGTTGCTCAAGAACATGCTCCAACGTAAGAATATCAAGACCAATTCTTTGATCTGGCGCAAGCTGAGTATAAAATGTTTTGTAACCGCCCAGCGTCCTGACATCGGGTTGCGATGCCTTTCCCGCGATGCATAGATACGTCGTAAGCGCGTTGCGGGCTACATCCCAGAAGGGCAAATAGGAGAATCCTAAATCTTCAAGTCCTTTAGATTGGACAGCGCCCGTGACTGACTGCCTGCAATCTTCTGCGGCAACAGATGTTATCGGCGGCTCAAAATCATCACAAGAATCCGTATCCCATAACGGTATTTCTTCCTCTTGGTATGCGAATTCACTGTTAGCGAAATTTTCCAGGAAATCAGTATAATTGTTATTCTGAACAAAGTTTGCCTTGATCTGCGCAAGGGCCTTCCGGATTTCTAGATCCTTCAAGTCTTTCTCATTCAATTCAAACAAACGCCTCTGAATTTCCGAAGCGATCATGGAGGCTTTTAGCCTGCCTTCTTCCAACGTCACATGCGCGAATATAATAATGTAGGTATCTTCATGATAGCGGATGAAAACATCGCTTGAATCCAGCATTTCATCCAAGACTTCATCTGCGGTATCGAAAACGAGCTTCTTTAGACTGCGCCAGTTTTTGCCAAGACGCCTTTGAACCTCCGCCAAGCCAATGAATTGAAGCTTGCCGGATGTTATCATATCCTTCTTTTTGAATAGTTCGGCACAAAGACTGTCCAATTTTGCCTGGTTTTCGGGGCTGAGGGCCTTGCGACGCCGGGAAAGAGGTTCGGGAGGTGCTTCCCGACGCTTCTTCCACCATATAAGACGGTTCAGCATGGAAATTTTTCGAAAGGTCTTTTTAAGACTTGATAACATTCATTCTCCGACACGCCACATTTTCTATGCCCGTACCCGTTAAAACCTTACCACATATTTCTGAGGAAAAATTTAATCCTAATTCTTATGCAGAGCTTTTATTGCCGCCATCAAAACATCCGGCTTGATGGGTTTGGTTATCGTGTAATTCGCCCCTAACTGTTTGGCCAGTTGAAGGAAGCTTAGATTCTTGGTGCTTCCACCGCTCGACATGGCGATGATCGCGGCATGTGGCGAAATCTTGCGCATCTCCGTGATGGTTTCCAGCCCTTCTTTGTCAGGCATGAGTATGTCCGTAATCACTATCTGCGGCCTTTCTTTCGCAAACATATCCATACCGGTCCGGCCATTATCTGCTTCAGACACCAAAAAACCTGCCTTTTTGACAAGGTTTTTCAGGGTGAGGCGCACCAGTTCATCGTCATCGATGATCAATATGCGCGTTTCGGATAAGGTTTGTGACATGTGATTATCCTATTCTTAAAGAGAGAAGAATTTTTAAACTTTAGCGGGCATTTTATGTAATTTTTGTACGCTTATACGCCTGTTTCGCGGCGGGAGAAAATCATTAAAAAGAATTAATCGGCTTACAGCCTTTTTTTACCGCTTGTTCGCGGACTGAGGCTCGCAATCCATACAATGGCGTGATTGGCGGCGATGTGGATGTGGATTTCGATGACAATAATATGCTGCCCCGCCTGGCGCAAACTGGGATATACGTTTCTAAAGGTGGGCCGGTGCCTGTTAGCGAAGCCGTGAGGCGTTTACATGAGCATGCAGCCCGTACTGATATTGCCAAGCTTTGGGGCAATCTTTTTTTGCCGCACGATTTCCTTCGGTTTCAGCGATAGCGGTCAAAAGTCCGGGCCAGTATCGGACTCCATGGCTCCCCTCTCCTTTCCATCCCGGATAAGTCAATTAATTCAGCTTGTTAAGGATTGATTGTGACCCGACAGCCCTGTGGACATGTTCCATAATTTCCTTGGTGCTATTTGCCGGAATATATATAGTGGGTGCGTTCACAATACATGGGAAAAGGGATTCGCGTTATGAAACAGGGGCGCACACCAGACAGGGTTCATGTGGTCCGTCCGCCGCAGGATGATTACCGTCACGAAGGTAGGGCGGTGCCCGCCCCGGCCCCAAGCGGCCGCGGCGTTGAATTGCTCCGCACGCTTGCCGCGATCAACGACAAACTCAAACGTAGCGAAGCAGAGCGATATGAACTCCTTGCCGAACTGCGTGAATACCGTAAATCCCTGATCGAACTGGAAGACCGCGCCGAAAAAACCGAGAAGGCCTATCTCGACCTGGAAAATAAAATCAAGACACGCGATAGTGCCGAAACAGAAATGTCGCAGCGCCAGGTCCGCTTTGAGCGCGCGTTGAAGGAAACCGAAGCCAAACTGGTACAAACCGTGGCGGGGCAGGCCCTGCTCGATAAACGCGTTTCCGATGCCGAAGAAACATCGACGGCCCTTGCCCTGCGCGTTGAAAACACAATCGGCGAACAGGCCCGCATCGACCGCCAGATCGACAAAATCAGTCAGGACCGCACACGCACCTTGCGCAAAGTCGAAAGGATGGAAGAAATCCTGACCGAAACGCAGGATGTTTTAAAGGCGCGCGCGCTGGTGCTCCTTACCGATCAAAGCGCGGCGGCGCAGGCGGCCGGCCTGCCGCAAATTCCGGCATGGTCTGAAAATGCGGCCGAAGCCGCCAATGATAGTGCGCCTTGGTGGCGTAAATCCGTGCGTGTGCAGGGTGTGGGCATGGCATCGATGTTGGTGGCGGCCCTTCTCTTTGGCTGGACTGTCAACCAGATGCAACAACCGGAGATGCCGAAAATCGCCGTGTTGGAAAACGGCGGTCTCGCCCGTGTCAATCTGGATGAAAATCGCTGGGAAACCATCAACGGCGAAGATGCATCGCCTGTCGTGGCAGAAGAGATCGAAGCCGCACCGGTGAGCGCTTCTACGGAAGCGACGGAGCCAGTCGCGACGGAACAAACGCCTGCCGCGCAACAGGTTCTAAATAGCTCCGATGACGAATTGATGGCGGCACTTAACGAAGATGCCGACGCACTGGCGGCCCAGCTCAATGAAATTGCCCCTCAGGCCCGCCAGGAACTGGAGACGGCGGTTGATGAACCTGCCGCGGTCACACCCCAGACAGCAACGCGCACGCCTGAAACCGGTTATGATCCGCTGAGACCCTTTGCCGCGACAGCCTTGATGCAGGATTCAAAAACCGCATCCTCCGTTCGCGCCGAAGAGAGCGACGAGCCGATCGCATCGCGCATCGCGCCGGATGATTCCCTGCCTGCGGCGATGCAGGAATTGCAAAACCAGTCGTTCGCAGGCATGCCAGAAGCACAGCACGACCTCGCCGCAATTTACACGGCAGGGCGCGGCGGCGTAACACAGAATTTCGACAAGGCGGCGCAATGGTTCCGTGAAGCCGCAGATGGCGGCATCGCTAATGCCGCCTATAATCTTGGCGTGTTATACCATCAGGGACTGGGCGTGGAACGCGATATCGACCGCGCCATCTACTGGTACCGCGAAGCCGCGAAGGGCGGTCATCCCGAAGCGCAATACAATCTCGGCATAGCCTATATCGAGGGAATTGGAACAACCTATGATGCCGCCATCGCCGCCGCCTTTTTTGAAAGCGCCGCCAATCAGGGAGTGGTCGAGGCTGCATATAATCTTGGCCTCATCCACGAAAACGCCTTGATCGGCAAAGCCGCGACGCAGGAAGACGCGCTTATGTGGTACAAGATCGCCGCGGATGGCGGCAGCACGGATGCCAAGGCGGCGCTTCAACAACTCGCTAACAACTTGCAGATAGGCATGGAAGACATCTCCAAAATGGCGGATCGCATGAAGGTTATATATAAGGATAAACACGGCACGGCGCCGGGCGGCACGGCCAAATCATAAAGTCAGAAGGTTTACCAAAAAAACAGGCGGACTGCTTCCTAGGGCGGTTCGCCTGTTTTCTTATGGCCTCTCTTTTATTCCTGCGGGGAATGCGGCTGCTTCATCTCGCGCTTTAACCTGCGCGCGACATCGCCCGGCGATCCGGTCCTGCGGGAGATCAACTGATAAGCCACCGGTACCACGAACAAAGTGAACAACGTCGCGGCGGCCACACCAAAGAAGATGACGATACCGATGGCCGAACGCGTTTCCGATCCCGCACCGCTGGTGAGGATCAGGGGAACCGCGCCTGCCATGGCGGTGATGCTGGTCATCAGGATCGGGCGCAAACGCAACTCACAGGCACGGATCAAGGCTTGCGTAAATTCCACACCTTCATCGCGCAACTGGTTCGCGAACTCGACGATCAGGATTCCGTTTTTGGCCGCAAGCCCCACCAGCATGATAAGCCCGATCTGTGTGAAGATATTGATGGTCTGCCCCGTCAGATAAAGGCCGGCAAGCGCCCCCGCCATCGCAAGCGGCACGGTGGTCAAAATCACAAACGGATGGACAAAACTTTCGAACTGCGCGGCAAGGACCAGGAACATGACAAGGATGCCCAGAAGGAAAACAAAATAGATCGACCCGCCCGAAGACTTATAGTCTTTCGAAAGGCCTTTGTAATCGAACACCGCGCTTTCGGGCAATGTGTCTCGCGCCAGATCTTCCATATACGTCAAAGCCTGTCCCAGCGTGTAACCTTTATCAAGATCGGCTTCAATCGTGATGGAACGCACACGGTTGTAACGGTTCAGCGTCGATGAATCGGCGAGCTCTTCCAGCGTCACAAGGTTGGAAAGCGGAATCAATTCACCCGTGCGGTCGGAACGGACATAGATGTTCTCCATATTGGTGGGCGTGCGCTGCTCCTCACGTTCGCCTTCTACGATGACGTCATATTCCTCGCCATTGTCGATATAGGTTGTCACGCGCCGCGACCCCAACATTGTTTCCAGCGTGCGGCCGATATTGGTGACGGAAACACCCAACTCTGCCGCACGGTCATAGTTGATCACGACTTCAAGCTGCGGCTTGGTTTCTTTATACGACCAGTCGATGGAATTAAGGCCGGGATTGTCTTCGTTGATTTTGGCCACCAGCATATCGCGCCATTCGCGAAGCTCTTCATACGTGC
>CBFGQF010000080.1:0-7838 GCA_965650865.1 uncultured Alphaproteobacteria bacterium
TCAAACAGAACAGAATGAAGACTACGACCTGAATGAAACAGATATGATTGCGCAGTTTCATCAATTCCGCGCCAATCCGAATTTCAGACGTTACATGGAACCGATCGCTCAGCGTCTGGATCGTCCGGATCTGCTGGAAGAAATCCCAACAGACAATTTCAATGGCGAATATGTTGAAGACGCCATCCAGGCCGTTGATGAAATCTATTCCCAAATCGAAATTGAAGACCGTGATCAATATCTTGAAATCGCGGGCCTTGCCGCACCGACATTGACTCCGACGCTTTCACGCGCGCAAATCGATTCTTTCATGACGGCCACGGCGGATATTGCCGATGGTGAACATACTGTCACAGAAAATTATGATGTAACGCCTGCCATCCTCCTCGCCCGCAATTCTTCCATGGATATCGCACGTCAACACGCGGCAGCGGAAGCCATGAGCGCGGAAGCCTCCGAAGCCTTCCTTAGCGAATTTGCCGCAGAGCGCGAAGAAGTAAGAACAGAGCTGGAAAACATTAATGCGCCGGTTATTCCCTCAACCGCCGAAATAGCCTCCGTCGCAATCTATCGCGATATGGATTCTGCAACGGATCTCGCCGTTGCCGATGCCGCGGGCGTTGAGCGTGACGTTTATGTCGCCAGCCTTGGCCCGGATGCGGATGCGCCACAAGAGACAGTGGATGTGGCGGCGGAACTAGATGCAACGCCATATCAGGCGGCCATCCTGCCGGAAGTCGTTCACCTCGCACAGGCAGAACCCGCCGCGGAAGAACCCGCCGAACTGCAAGAACAAGAAATTGCAGCTCCCTCTACAACGCCAGTGCCCTCTTCGATCATCGAACGGACCGAGCCGGTTGCTCCCACCCACACAATGGTCGATGTTCCGGAAGGCGGTAGTCTGTGGCAAATGGTTGTTGACCATTACGACATGGAAGATGCGAAGAATTCGGACATCATGAAGCGCATCGAAGAAGTGGCCGCCGTTCCTGAAAATCATGAGCTTCTGACACAGAACGCGGTGCGTGCTGGCCGTCCAGACGAAGTTTCCGCCCATTACATCTACCCGGGTCAGGAATTCAAATTCCCAACAGAAGCAACTCTCGCCGCTGGTCCACAAACCGCCCCTGCTCTTGATTGGCGAGCGCTGGATCGCGAATGGATGCCGGGCATGACGCCCGTGGGTCCATAATCCACGCATTCAACATTTTTGAACTTTTTCCCGCCGCTTTACGTTTTCTTAAAGATGATAGGGCATTCTTGCCCGTGAATTGCCTTCACATTTCCACATTCCGATGGAAATTCCGCCGCACTTCACCGCCAAACTGCCTACCATCAACTTAAAAAATCAAATCTATGGAGTACCAAATGACAATCGACCTGACAGAATCCGAATTCAACGCCTGTGATTCCCACATCATTGCGATGATCCACGATCTTGAGGCAGCCCGTTCAACCATGAAGGCCGCCTGACATGATTTCCTCCAAAGGGAACGACAGAGCATAAGGCGCAGAAGAAACTCTGCGCCTTATGTTTTTATGATTGCCTTAAATGCACGCGGCTACGTTCGATATCCAGACCAGCCACGCGCGCATGTTCCATACGCTCTTACAAAGGCATATTATAGGTGGTCTTGCGGGTTTCCGTTTTCAAATCAGTGTTAGCGTGAAAAAACCTTACTCTCCAATATCTTCGCGGTATTCCGCCACACCCTTGGCTTTGCCGGGGTTAATATCAGCCTTATTTTCCTTCAGATACCGGTCAAAGAACGCCAGCGCCTGCCGGCTGATCAGCCCATGAAACCTTGCATCACGCTGACTGAAGGATGAATGCCCCGCGCCTTCGATCTCAAGATAATATTTAGGCGCCCCGGTTTGGTGCCACGCCTTGTTTTTCACAATAGGCGTTGCGGGCATATCACGTGTGCCGCCCATATAAAATACTGGCACATCGATATCCTGAATCGTTTTGTGTGCCAGATACGGGCCAACATAAGGCGACATCGCCAGCACCGCCTTGAACCGCCCCTCTGCCCATGACGGCCATCCCCCCGCCATGCCAAGCGCGGTATATCCGCCCAGCGAATGGCCGGCAATGCCGATACGGTTTTCATCGATAAAGCCTTTATATTGCGGGTCTTCAAGCATCGAGGACAGGGTGAAGAGAATGTCATCGCGTCTGTCCGCATGTGTTTTATCGCTCCACGCGGCCGGCTCGCGCAAAGGCACCTCCGTGGTGCGGTCATGGAGTTCCCGTTGCTGTTCGAAACTGCGCAGGCTTTTGCAAGCGCGCGCATCTTTATGATCCGGCGCCGCGACGATATAGCCGTTTTCTGCAAGATAAGACGTCAGGAAAGAAGATTGCTTGCCACACCCGCCAAGACCATGGGAGAAGATGATAAGCGGCCACGGCCCTTCGCTGCCCCTGAAATCGGGGGGCAGCCATATTTCCACATTCGGTTCATGCTTGGTGGTAACACGCTCCCGCGCTGTAGATGGACCCGCAAAACAAACGCAAAGACATAAGAACAGGAAAAATCTCATCGGCGCAAACTCCTTCACGCCATTACTCTATCACAATTTTAGGGGGAGGATGGTGGGCGTTGAGAGGGTCGAACTCCCGACATCTTCGGTGTAAACGAAGCGCTCTACCACTGAGCTAAACGCCCTTCTCTTCGAGAAGACGGTTACAAATAGCGATCTGCTCCCCGTTTGGCAAGCACA
Source organism: uncultured Alphaproteobacteria bacterium (assembly GCA_965650865.1). GTDB lineage: Bacteria > Pseudomonadota > Alphaproteobacteria > Micavibrionales > Micavibrionaceae > Micavibrio_A. The sequence goes on from CBFGQF010000080.1 coordinate 2,725, forward strand.
AATTTCAAAAGAAAAAACCCCGCATTTCTGGCGGGGTTTTTATTGGATTGTAACAAGAATTAGTTGTTAACAGCGTCTTTCAGTTCTTTACCGGCCTTGAACTTGGCGTTCTTGGAAGCCGGGATCTTGATTTCTTCGCCAGTGCGCGGATTGCGGCCTGTTGTGGCGGCGCGGCTGGAAACGGCAAATGTACCAAAACCAACGAAACGGGCTTCATTGCCTTTTTTCAGTGTGGATGTGATGCCTGCGAATACGGCTTCAACGGCTTTCTGAGCATCGGCCTTTGTCAGTTCGGCTTCGGATGCAACGTAATCGATGAGTTCTGCTTTGTTCATGGGTATCCCCTTTAACGGTTTAAAATTACACACCGAACGGATGAAAAAAAATCGGTCCGGAAAACTGGTCCGGACCGAGGGTCAAACTGGCTGTAAGCCTTGAGTTTCCTAGGGCGCGGACGACTCAGTTTTAGGATGTTTTAGCGGCCCTATCAATGCCGAATAACGCCTTCTCCCTTATTTTCTGCCGATTCCGAGGCTACAGGCGGTATTTTTTCCTTATTATCAGAAATAATCGGTTCCGGTTGGCGTGTCAGGGCGTGAATGAGGACCTCGTCGATCGTATTAACCGGAACGATTTCCAGGTTCTTCTTCACCTTATCAGGGATATCCGGCAGGTCCTTGGCGTTGTCTTTCGGGATCAAAACCTTTTTAATTCCGCCGCGGTGCGCCGCCAGAAGCTTTTCCTTCAGACCACCGATTTCCGTGACGTAACCGCGCAGGTTGATCTCGCCGGTCATGGCGATATCCTTGCGGATTTCTATACCGGTCAGGGCCGAAATAATCGCCGTTGTCATGGCAGCGCCGGCGGACGGACCGTCTTTCGGCGTTGCACCTTCCGGCACGTGGACGTGGATGTTGGTTTCTTTCAAACGGTCGAAATCGATCCCGAATTTATTGGCGCGTGATTTAATCAACATCTCCGCCACAGTGATCGATTCCTTCATAACGTCTTTCAGGTTACCCGTTGTCGACACCTTGCCATCCTTGCCCGGCATAGTCACCGCCTCGATCGACAATAGATCGCCGCCGAATTCGGTATAGGCAAGACCATGGACAATACCGATACGGTCTTCGTTTTCAGATTCGCCGAATCTGAATTTGCGGATACCAGCATATTTGTCGAGATTACCCGGCGTAACAGAAACCTTCTCACGCCCCTTCATCAGGATATCCTTGATCGCCTTGCGGCATAGATTCGCGATTTCACGCTCCAACGATCGTACACCCGCTTCCCGCGTATAATAGCGTATCAGGTCGCGGATCGCGGCATCGCTAATCGTGAATTCGGTCCTTTTTATACCTGCGGCCTTCATTTGCTTGTTCAACAAATGCTGACGGACGATCTGGATTTTCTCGTCCTCGGTGTAACCCGACACGCGGATAATCTCCATGCGGTCCAGAAGCGGTTGTGGCATGCGCAGAGTGTTGGCCGTACAGATGAACATGACATCCGACAAATCGTAATCAAGCTCAAGATAATGGTCGTTGAACTTTTCGTTTTGTTCGGGGTCAAGCACCTCCAGCAACGCCGAAGACGGGTCGCCGCGCCAGTCGGAGCCCAGCTTGTCAATCTCGTCGAGAAGGAACAGCGGGTTGCTGGTTTTTGCCTTTTTCATCCCTTGAATAATTTTACCCGGCAGCGCACCGATATAGGTACGACGGTGACCGCGGATTTCGGATTCGTCGCGCACCCCGCCCAAGGACATGCGCACGAAGTTGCGGTTCGTGGCCTTTGCAATAGACGTTGCCAGCGATGTTTTACCAACGCCGGGAGGGCCGACGAGGCAGAGGATGGAGCCTTTCACCTTTCCTGTGCGCTGCTGCACGGCGAGGTATTCAAGAATACGTTCCTTGACTTTTTCCAGACCGAAATGGTCGTGATCGAGAATTTTTTTCGCGGCCTTGATATCTTTTTTGACGCGGCTGCGCTTGTCCCATGGAACGGAGAGTATCCAGTCGAGGTAATTACGCACAACCGTGGCCTCTGCAGACATCGGCGACATCTGGCGAAGCTTTTTCAATTCTGCTTTCGCTTTTTCGCGCGCGTCTTTCGAGAGTTTCGTTTCGACAATTTTCTTTTCGAGCTCGCCAAGCTCATCAAGCCCGTCTTCACCCTCACCCAGCTCTTTCTGAATCGCCTTCAATTGTTCATTGAGGTAATATTCGCGCTGAGTCTTTTCCATCTGGCGCTTCACGCGGTTGCGAATGCGTTTTTCAACCTGAAGAACGCCGATTTCGCCCTCCATGAAACTGTAAATTTTTTCAAGACGATCCGCCGAGTTGGCAAGCGCCAGCAATTCCTGCTTCTCTTCGATCTTGAGCGTCAGGTGCGATGCAATCGTGTCGGCCATCTTGCCCGGCTCATCGATCTGGTTGATCGAAACGATCACTTCAGGGGGGATCTTTTTGTTCAGCTTCACATACTGTTCGAATTGCGCGACGACGGCGCGGGCGAGCGCTTCCAGCTCGTCATCCTTTTCGGTTTCATCGGGCATCGGAACGGCATTGGCCTCGATAAATTCCGAACGCTCATTGAAAGATTCGATTTTGACCCGCTCTATCCCCTCGACCAGAACTTTCACGGTTCCATCGGGAAGTTTTAGCAGTTGCAGGATCGTCCCTACAGTGCCGATCAGGTGGATATCATCGGATGTCGGATCATCTTCGGAAGGGGATTTTTGCGTCACCAGCAAAATCTTTTTTGATTCCGCCATGACATGCTCCAATGCCTTCACGGACTTTTCCCGTCCAACGAACAGCGGCACAATCATATGGGGGAATACAACGATATCGCGCAGCGGCAACACCGCATATGTTTCTTTGGTTTTGATGCTACCCAGCATATTTATTCCTTCTTCTTGTTCGAAAGCCCCCGGCTAAGCAGCTCTCGGAAAACACCATCTTACCATAGGAAGATGGGATGGATGGTTAATTTTTCAAGGCATTGCCGTTTGTTGGCCTGGTTTTTGGCGGCATTTGCCTCGAATTGAATCAAAATCCCGGCTTTTCAGCCGGGATCTGGAAATATTCGCCGTTACTATTACTTATCGAGCGTTTTCTCGGCTTCGGCACGGCTGCCAACTACTTCATCGATCAGTCCGAACTTCTTGGCTTCCTCGGAAGACATGAAGTTATCACGCTCCATCGCTTTTTCAATGTCCGCCAGTTTGCGGCCCGTGTGGTGAACGTAAATCTGGTTCAGGTTGGCGCGAAGACGCAGGATCTCACGGGCCTGAATTTCGATATCCGTCGCCTGCCCTTGCGCACCGCCCGATGGCTGGTGAATCATGATACGGGCATTCGGGAGCGCGAAACGTTTGCCAGCGGCGCCGGCTGTGAGGAGCAGAGAGCCCATCGACGCCGCCTGACCGATACAAACGGTGGACACTTCCGGCTTAATATATTGCATCGTATCGTACATCGCCATACCGGAGGTCACAACGCCGCCCGGAGAGTTGATGTAGAACGAAATGTCCTTTGTCGGGTTTTCGGATTCAAGGAATAGCAACTGCGCGCAAACTACGGCCGACACCCCGTCTTCCACGCCGCCTGTCAGAAAAATGATACGTTCTTTCAAAAGACGCGAATAGATATCGAAGGCGCGTTCGCCGCGGTTGGTCTGCTCGATAACGGTCGGGACCAGATAATTGTTGTAAAGTTCAACGGGGCTAATGCCTTTTGGAAACATGCTCATGGCGGGAAACCTAACGGTTAAAGGGTTTGAATCACAAGATAAACCTAGCGGGCAGCCCCAGTGAGTTCAAGGGGAAAAGACACCTGATTTTCAGGCAAGGGTTTTCCTTTACAGCGACGGCCCGAATTTTCTAAGATACGGAAAATAGAAATAATGGGAGGCACATATGAACAAAGACCAATTGCTGGCGCAGCTTGCGCAAAAATCCACAACAACGGCCCGGACGCTTCATAAAATGTCCCTCGTGGATGGCAACCCCGCCCCCGAATTGAGCTTTGCCTGGTTTGCCGCTGCAGGTTTGGGGGACTATACATTCTATCCCATCAATGATGCCGAAACCCACGCTGCCATAACAGAAGCGCTTATGGACGGGACGATCAGGGAAAGCGGACAATTCAATACGAACCCCTATACTTTGAGCAAAGGCGAAAAACTTATCCTCGCCAACACATAAAAAATCCCGCCATTTGGCGGGATTTTCTTTTATTCGTCTTTCTTGGCCTTTTTGGCCGGAGCCTTTTTGGCGGAGGATTTTTTCTTCGGCTTGAGCGCCTCCTCATCCTCTTCCTTCATCAGCTCTTCGATCGTGACTTCCTTGTCCGTGATCGTGGCGTCCTTGAAGATCAGCTCGACAACCTTTTCTTCAAAGATAGGCGCACGCATCATGTCAAGGGCTTGCGGGTTGTTCTTGTAATACTCGAACACCTGCTTTTCGTAGCCCGGATATTTTTGGGCTTCGCCCATTACGGCGCGTTGCAGTTCTTGATTGTTCACGGTGACCTTGTTCTTATTGCCGACTTCGGACAGGATCAGGCCAAGGCGCACGCGGCGCTCTGCAATCGCTTGCAATTCTTCCTTCTCTTCATCGGTCAACTCGCCGCCCGCTTCAGGGTTGGCTTTGCGCTCGTTCTCGATCTGCTGAACGATGCCTTTATATTCAGCTTCGACCATCGATTCCGGAATAACGAAATCATGGTTCTCATCGAGAATGTCGAGCAACTGGCGCTTTACCTTCAGGCGGCTTTGCTGTTCGTATTCGGCTTTCATCTGTTGTTCGATGGCACCGCGCAGGGCAGCAACATCTTTAAAGCCTAATTTGCCTGCAAATTCGTCATTCACCTCGGATTCTGCGGCTTCATGGATGGCTTCCAGAACCGTATCGAAAATCGCTTCGCGGCCAGCCAGTTCCTTCGCGCCGTAATCAGCCGGGAATGTCACGTTGACTTCAAAGCTCTCACCGGCCTTTTTGCCGATGATCTGGTCTTCAAAGCCCGGTATGAAGCGTCCGGAGCCGAGTTCGAGTTCAACGCCATGGGCGTGCATGCCTTCGTGTTGAACGCCATCATCTTTGGTGCGGCCAT
>CBFGQF010000081.1:0-7808 GCA_965650865.1 uncultured Alphaproteobacteria bacterium
TGAAAGGCATTGTTGCTTTTGATGATGACCAAGGTTCGCACTATGTCGAAGTCGATCATAAATTTGATACCAACGACCCTTTTACCAAGGCCGGAATCATGAGAATAGCTGCGGAATTTGAGGCGAGCGGCCGCACCAAAAAATTCACTTTCAACCCCGATGATTTCAAAGCGCCGGAGCCTGGCTTGAATGTCGGTTCCCCAGATGTTACAGGACCGCGATGAAAGAAAAACGCGATTTTTTGAATCTGGGAAAGGAGCATCGCGATGCGGCCACGCTTATGTCTACGCATCTTAATATCGCCAAGGTACGCGCCTTCCCTGATAAAACTTCCCCCATTCCTGTGTCCGACCAGATTACGGCGGATAAACGCGCAGGGGCCGTCATGCGGCAAGTCCATGTGATGAATCAGTTAAACCAGATTCCCGCCGATGTACCGGAAGAAGCAAAAATTCAGGCCGATCTTGCCTATTTGAACGCCCTGCATCGCGTGGGCGGGGACCAAGCCGTGGAAGAGGAACTTCTTCGCCGCAAGAATTATAAACTTCTGATGGAGCGCAATGACCATACGGCGCAAGCAGGTGATGTTCCGATGGCTCCGCTGGAGCCCGATGCCATTGCGAAATCCACCGTGTCTTATGTTGATCCTGATTCATCAATTGCGCCGGAACATCAGGCTTTGCGCGATAAATTGAAAGCGGCCTCCAGGATGCCGCCGCACGAGCAAAGGGTGGAGGTGAGCGAAGCGCTTTCGTATGCTTCCACACATGGTGTGGCAAATGCCGCCGACTATATCCAGATCGCCCGCCTGTCGCTGGCGGCGCAGGGTAAGATAGGGCCCAGAGTCGCCTGATCGCGGCTTTTTCAGTTATCTTGAAATCTTAACGTTTTATCCCTATATTGAAGGTACGGGGCTTGCCCCGTTATGACGCTAAACGTTGTTACGGAATAGGCGTCGTGGACCCGGGGGCAGTGCCCGGCAGGTCCACCAGTATTCGTCTTCACGGGCGAATGCAGGCGGGCCTGAAACAGGATCGACACGCGTAATAAAGGTAATTTGCGGCGTTCGGAATGATACCGCCGGGGTTTTGCCCGAAGGGTCAAGCATTATAAATGCAAACGATAACTACCAAGCACCAGTTGCTCTCGCCGCGTAACGCAGCCTGAGCTACTAAAGCTACAATTCCTGTGACAGTGCTGTTACAGGTGGGGTTCGGCCGGTTCCTCGCAACAGAATACCGGCCATTTTCTTTTCCCTATGAATAATTGCCGTAAAGTGCAAATGCCCGTTTGATTTTCGCCTTTGGCGGGGCGAACATGGCGCATGACACAAACACGCTTTTCCATTCTATCCTCTTCCCTCTGGTTGCTTGCCTTTGTTTGCGCACTGTTTCCCGTCGGCGATTATGAGCTCGAATTTTTCACCGGCTCTATCGTTCTTTTGTTCGGCTGGTCCTTTTGCCTGCTTGCCCGCAATATCACGGAAGGATGGAGCGTTCCGAAATCGCCCGTGCTGGTTTTTTCGGCCCTGTTCTTTCTTCTGACGATTGCCAGCCTGTTCTGGTCGGAGATTAAGCCGATCACCTTGATGGTGGTCTGTCTGTTTTCGGTTCTGCCTATGACCTTCCTGACATGGTCGGTTCGGCCCGATCCTAAGGCCTTTAAGATTGTTGCCTGTGTCATGGTACCGGTGTTCCTGATCCTCGGTATTTGGGCGGTTGTGCAATATTATACCTTACAGGACACATATTTCTGGCAGGCGCGCTATCCTTTGGCCGATCCATCTTCCCTTGGTGCGTTGCTGTCGCTGGCCTTCTTCGCCGCGATCGGGTGGATGGTATCCGATGTATCGCGCGCTCAGAAGGCAATCGCACTCATTCTTTGCCTTGTCCTGCTCGCCGGCATTGTGGCAACCGCCGCACGCGGGCCGGTGTTTGCCATGATACCGGCGCTGGTACTGTTTGCCGTTTTACTTTGGCCACGGATTAAAGCCTCAAAAGCATATATTCTGGCGCTGCTAGTGGGCGGGCTTATCGTTGTTTCCGCTATGCATGCGACCAGCGCAAGCAACGAACGTATGGCAGAGCGCATCAAGGAAACCGTCACGCTCGAACTGCGTGATGGCGATGTTTTGAACCTGCGAGGTTATCTCTGGTCAGCCACGGTTGACATTATCAAGGACTATCCGCTGCTTGGGACTGGGTTTGGTACCTATTATCTCTACCTGCCGGAATATAAGGATAACACTTATAGCGCGCCAGCCTATCACGCGCACTCGGATCCTCTGGAATTCTGGGCGGAGCTGGGCATTCTTGGCCCCATCCTCTTTTATGCCATGCTGATTGCCGCCGCGATACGCACTTTCCGTGCGTTGAAGGCAGCGCGACCGGATCAGAAGAACGAGAAAATTGTCGTGGTGACAACATTTACCGCTCTGTTCGCGATGATCATTCACACCCATGTCAGCTTCAATCTTTATAACCTGTCGATCCTGATGATCTCGGGCATTATGCTTGCCGTATGGTTTTATACTACGGGCCGCTTGGTGGCCGATGTGCATAAGACAGTGGATTTTGACGGGGCGCCGCCGCTTATCGCCAAGTCGGCCCTGTCTTTGCCCTACATATTCATGACAGGTTTGTTCCTGAGCATGGTTGCGGGTGAATATTACGCTGGAAAAGCACTGGACAACCTGTTCGCGCACGACATGGAGAAGTTTGCCGAAAATATCAACAAGGCGGGGCGGGTCAGCAATTACACGAATTTCCGGTCTTATATTTTTGCGGTGAATGTGCCGCTGACCCTGTTGCAGGCGAATGGGGCGCGTCTTGATTTGGAAGAACGCAAGGCGCTTTACGATCAGGCGATAGGCTACATGGAAAACGTGCTTGCCATCAACCCGCGTAGCGAGACGGCCTATTATTACATGGCGCAAGCCCAAAAACTGGCAGGCCCCGGCGTGGTTCCCGATGACGCGCCGACGCAGGAAGAGTTGTATCAGGAGGCCCTGCGGTTGAATCCGATGCATCTTGGTGCGCGTCTGGCGCTCTATCGTCTTGCCAAAGCGAACGGGGATTCGGTTTATAAACAAATCGAAATTCTTGAACCTGCCAAGGACATGTATTTCAATCTGCCGATCGCGGAAGAATATTACCGCGAACTGGCGCTCCTTTATCTGGAAACCGGAAATTCCGTAAAATCGCGGGATGTTATGGCCAAGATGCTTGAATTCCGCAGACGCTCTGATTTCAGCCGGAAAGTGCAGGGGGCGACAGTTCCGGGTTCCCTGATGCGACTTGAGGCGGAATAGGCGTCTTTTCCACAAAAGCCTGTATGTGGCATAAGAAACTTCTGGAAAAAAGGGGGGTGGGCTGTAAGCTTACCGACAGATTCGTAAAAATGCCTACCAAAGAAAACATCCTCTTGATTTTCCACCCTGATCTTGCGACTGATAGAACATGATTGAAGAAGACGAAGATACATTGCGTTACGACAGAATGGTTGAAACCGCGCTGCGCGGTGTCGTGCGCCAGGCCGTCAGTGAAGTGATCGAGGCGGGGGAATTGCCCGGTGACCATCATTTCTACATTACCTTCATGACCGATTTTCCGGGCGTGAAAATTCCAAGCTATCTGCATGACCGTTATCCCGGCGAAATGACCATCGTTTTGCAATACCAGTTCTATGATCTGGATGTGGACGAGGAAAAAATGAACGTGACGCTCTCGTTCAACAACGTGCCGGAGCGTCTCGAGATTCCGCTGGCGGCGATCACGATTTTCGCGGATCCGTCTGTTAATTTTGCGTTGCAGTTCCAGCCGATGAGCGATGAAGGCGAAGAAGATTTCCCCGATCCCGGTGATGATGATACGACCCCGCCCACAGGGTCCGATGACACCAAGGGCGGCGGTGGCGACAAGAAGACGGGCGAGGTTGTCAGCCTCGACAAATTCAGAAAAAAATAATACATCATCCCCGCCCCAAGCGGGGATTGATTTATGCGAGATGAAATGACCAATTACCCTTTGAATAACACTGAACATGCCGTGAAGATGGTGCGCGGGCAAATGGTGGATGCCATTCGGGGCAACCGCGTCATTCCGCTCAAGATGTATTATCCCGTCGCAGAAAAACTAACCCATCTTCCGCTGATTCTCTGGAGCCACGGGCTCGGCGGTTCCATCGATGGTGCCGCGTTTTTATCGCGACTATTCTGTAGTCAGGGGTATGTTGTTTTGCATGTCCAGCATCAGGGCACGGATAGTGCATTGTGGGAGGGCAAGCCCGGCCATCCGTGGGACATCATCAAATCGCTCAATATCCCGCGTTCAGCGACACTCGCACGTTTTGCCGATATTCCCTTCGTCCTCGACAATCTGCCGGAGTTTCTAGAACAGCATCCCGAGGTAAAACCGCATGTCGATCTCAATAATGTCGCCATGTCCGGCCATTCCTTTGGGGCGATGACGACGCAAGTGATGCTGGGCCAGCGGTTTCCGAATGAAGAAGGAATATTGACGGATTACTCTGACCCGAGGTTCAAATGCGGAATATTTTATTCGCCCGTTCCGGCGTTTCACCTGACCGGTGCGATGCCGCAGGATATTTATGGAGATATCGACCGCCCCGCGTTTCATATGACAGGGACGGATGATTCATCACCTGTCGAAGGGTTTGGGTATGAGCGCCGGCTCAATGTTTACGATTATTCGCATAAAGCAGAGAAGATGCTGCTCGTCCTCAAAGACGGTGATCACATGATTTACAACGGCAGCCGCGGCAAACTGGGCCAGAATCCGAACCGCGAACGGCACGAAGATGTCGTCAAAACTGCCGCGCTGGCCTATTGGGATTCCCATTTGAAAGGCGATAAAGCGGCGCGGGAGTGGTTGACCGGCGGCGGTTTCGCCACATATCTAAACGGCGATGGTGAATTTAAATACGAACTGTCATCCTGAGGCAGGGCTGAAGGATCTCTTAATTAGAGATTCTTCGCTGCGCTCAGAATGACAAGAAAGAAAAAAATGGCTGACCTGGCAATACAGATTTCCGATTTAAAAAAGACCTATCAGGCTTCTGGCAAGGCGCCCGAGAAGCACGCCCTCAAAGGTGTTTCACTGAATATTCCTAAAGGTTCTATCTATGGCCTTCTCGGCCCCAACGGGGCAGGGAAATCGACGCTCATCAATATTCTGGCGGGTCTTGTCGTCAAGACATCCGGCAGCGTGAATGTGTGGGGCCGCGATATCGATAAGGAGCCGCAGAACGTGAAGGCCGCGCTCGGCATCGTTCCGCAGGAAATCAATTTCGATCCGTTCTTTTCGCCGCGCAAGCTGCTCGATATTCAGGCCGGGATGTATGGTGTGCCGAAGGCCGAACGCAAAAGCATGGAACTGCTTGACCTCGTTGGCCTGAAAGACAAGGCCGATGCTTACACACGGTCTCTCTCCGGCGGTATGAAGCGCCGTCTATTGGTGGCGAAGGCCTTGGTGCATACGCCGCCGATTTTGATTTTGGATGAACCAACGGCGGGCGTTGATGTCGAACTACGCCAGATGCTGTGGGAAAAGGTGCGTATGTTGAACGCGCAGGGCGTAACAATCCTGCTCACCACACACTATCTAGAAGAGGCCGAGGAATTATGCGACAAAATTGCGATCATCAATCACGGCCAGATCATTGTCGATGAAGATAAGCGGACGCTCGTTGGCCGTCTTGATAACAAGGAAATTATTTTCCGCCTTGACCGTGATATGTGGGACATACCGGATACATTGAACGGTTACGCGGTGACGAAGGATGATGGCCGGACTTTACGCATCCGTTATTCCCCGAAGGATGTAAGCGCGGGGACCTTGATCGCGGCGGTCCAGGGGGCGGGATACGGCATAGCCGATCTTTCCACCGAAGAAAGCAATCTTGAGGATGTTTTCCTTCAACTAACGCGGTAATCTGGCTGGACAGGGCGGGCCGAACTGGCTAAAACCTTGATTTATAGAAAAATGGTACGCAGCCGTAGCTCAGCTGGATAGAGCGCTTCCCTCCGAAGGAAGAGGTCGTGGATTCGAATTCCGCCGGTTGCGCCATTCTCCTTCTTTCCGGAACCAAACTGTTCTGTCCGTAGTAGGCAGATCATGGAACAAAAAATCCCCGATACGCCGCATACAAAAGCCGGATATAAACGCCAAAAAGGCCCGATTCCGCTTAGCGCCCTTTTTTTGGCGTTGGGACTGCTAGCGGTTTTTGTTCTTTTCTGGGGCTTGCCGCTCGCCGAAAGTGTGCTTGGGAGCTAGCAAAAAAAAGTCTTGACAAATTAGGAATAATATCCTATATATTGAAGTCTGTCGCACCCGAATTGTGTCTTTTGCCATCCAAAGCGGGGCGCGCAATAAATATTTTAAAAATGAATTTCAGTGCATGAAGCGATAACCCGCTTTCTCAAACCATACTGCCCTTTCTATGGTGCAGCGCGGGCCGCGCGCATATAGCACCCAAGAAAGGTTTATCTATGCAGCTTGGCCCCCGCCCTGGTTTTGGCGCCTATTTTTCCGGCACTGCGCCCACGCCGCCGTCCTTTATACCATCCGATCTATCCGATCTTGCCCTGTGGCTGGATGCTTCGGATACATCAACGATTACGCAAGTCGCAGGATCGGTAAGCCAGTGGTCCGATAAATCGGGCAACGGCCGTCACGCGACACAGGGCGCGGGGTCAAGACAGCCTTTGACAGGTTCAGCCACGATGAATGCGCGAAATGTCATTGCATTCGATGGATCGGATGACAGGATGTCTTTACCATCATCTCTGTATAGTGTGCCGTCAGGAAACAATACCATCCTTGTTGTTGCCCAAAGCACCGTGTCATCCGATGGCGCAACGGCGCGGCGATTGTTCAGTGGAAAGGTTTCAAGCACGACAAATTATGGCCTTATCCCGTTGCCGCAAACGAGCAATTTTTCGATCAGGAATGGCGGGCAGCTTAATTTCAGCTACACGAAGGATACGAACGCACATATATGGGGTATGCGCCGGAACGGTTCTGCCCTGTCGTCCTATCTTGACGGGGCGGCGAGCTCCAACAGTTCGGCCTCGAACATAACATTGACGGAACTGACGATTGCCCAGGATACAGGCGGTACATCCGGTCAAGCTTTTGGCGGTTACATCGCGGAGATACTGCTTTATACGCGCGCGCTTTCGGATGATGAAATGAACCAGATTGGTGCCTATTTCGTGGGTAAATGGAATACCGCGTGGACGGATTTATAATAAGGAGAAGATAGATGATCTATCGAACAGGGACACAGCAGCAGGCAGCTCATGATCTGGCGATTGTCAACCTTGTTGCCGCAGACTATTGGAATGCCCAAGGGTATGCCGTGATTGATATACCGGATGGAAAAGCTGTGATCGGCAAAAACGCAGGCACAGGTGATGATAATCCTGCAGGCCTCACGACCACATGGGCGGTGATAGAAGAATTACCGGATGGCCGCTTTGGATTTGTTGATCCGGTGAACGATGCGCGTTTCCGCCGGTGGAAGGACCATATACCGCAAGGCATAAGCCTCCAGTGCAGCGAGGAGCAGTTTACGCCGCTTGATCCTGCGTAATGCGGAACTGGCCGAGCAGATCCTTCTGGCGTTTTTCCATGGCTTTCAGATCGAAATCCGCGATCATGTCGTTGAAGACGCGGTACCAGTTCACCTCGGCCTTCAAATGCAGGAAGACGGAACCAAGGCCAAGCGCCGCGCGGTCCATAAAGACGAATTCCCGCGGGATAGAAACGCTGCCCGAAGATTTGCTG
>CBFGQF010000082.1:0-7682 GCA_965650865.1 uncultured Alphaproteobacteria bacterium
ATCCGGCTTTCTCTCACATCGTCATCGAAACTATCGCTTGTCATTGTCGTTTCCTCATTCAATCGCATGTCCGGCGCGAAGGATATTCTCCGCCGCCGCTGTGTTATGCCCGTTATCGTCATGTAAAATTATGCCTGAATGAAGGCGGCATGGCGTTTTACGGTCTTTGATGGCGCGGATGATCACGCGCCGCGCTTCCTCCCCCGCCTTGGGCCATAGGGGAATGATGTCAACCGCGCCAAAACGCTTACCCAGTGCCTGAATGATCTTATCGCTCATATCGGCGCGGTGTATCATGGCCAGACTGCCGCCGGATTTTAAATTCTCGAACGCCGCGTCGATCCAGTCTTTTAAAACGACCTCGCTGCCCTCATGCCCGAGCGCGATCGCCTTTTGCTCCAACGCCGAAACCGTGTAACTCCCCGCCTCCAGATAAGGCGGGTTGCAGATGACATGGTCGAACCGATCGGCATCGCGAAAATTACGAACATCGGCCGTATGAAAATCCGCGCGGCCTTCCATCCCGTTGAGTGCGACATTGCTTCGCGCCAGATGAACATGGTCTTCCTGAATATCGATACCGGTCAAATGGGTCTCCGCCACCCGCCAGAGAAGGCAAAAAGACGCCCCGCCCACACCGCAACCAAGGTCCAGAACCCGTTGGCCTTGTCGCGCCGGACAGGCGGCGGCGACAAAAACACTGTCCATCGACGTGCGGAACCCCTTTTCCGCCTGCAAAAGGCGGACCTTATGGTCTAAAACGTGGATTTCAGGAGCCTGCGACATACATCATATTGCCTAAAACGGCCGATTGGTTTAAGTCAACGGTATGAGTGCTTTAAACCCGATTGCGAGTGAAAATACAAGCCTGAACCCGCTGGATGGCCTTGCCGCCCTGCTGGATTCCGATATGAAGGCCGTCAATGCCATGATTGTGGCGCGGATGGACTCGCCGGTGCCGATGATTCCGCAACTGGCGGGATATCTGATCGCGGCGGGTGGAAAGCGCATTCGCCCGCTTATGACCCTCGCCTCCGCCGCTCTGTATCACGGTGATATGATTCGTGCCCACCGCCTCGCGACGGCCGTTGAATTCATCCATTCCGCCACACTTTTGCATGATGATGTGGTGGATGATTCCGATGAACGCCGCGGCCAGAAATCCGCGAACGTCATTTTCGGCAACGAGGCCAGCGTTCTGGTCGGTGACTTCCTGTTTTCCCGCGCGTTCCAGTTGATGGTGGAAGACGGCAATTTGCATGTCCTCAAAATCCTCTCCGATGCCTCCGCCATTATCGCGCAAGGTGAAGTGCTGCAACTCGCAACGCAAGGCAACCTTTCCACGACGCTCGATGATTATCTCGAAGTCATCAAGGGCAAGACGGCCGCCCTCTTCGCCGCCGCCTGCGAAGTCGGCCCGTTGATCTCCACCACTGATACAAATGCCGCCGCCGTGATGTGCGAATACGGCATGAATCTCGGCATCGCGTTCCAGATTGCGGACGATGTTCTGGATTACAGCGCCAATCAGGAAAAGCTCGGCAAAACCGTCGGAGATGATTTCCGCGAAGGAAAAATCACGGCGCCGATCCTCTATGCTTTGGAATCCGCAAACGACGAAGAGAAAATATTCTGGAAGCGCGTTCTGGAAGACAAGGACCAAAGCAATAGCGATCTGGTCCGCGCGCAGTCGATCCTGCGCCGTCATGGCGCGCTGGATAAATCCGTGGCGCTCGCCCGCTCCTACGCGCAAAAGGCTCGCGAAGCGTTGGCGGAGGCGCCGGATTCGCCCATTCGCGCGCATCTCGACGCGCTCGCCTCCTACACTGTTGATCGCGATTTCTAATTCCCGAACAGGCCGCCCACGGCTTTCTTGATCGACTCTTCCGCCTTGGTTGCGCCATCGCCGATTTTTTGTGCCACCAACTCGCGGGCAACCTTTGCCTGCCCACTCTGCGCCGCTTCACGGACCACCGCGCCAAGCACAACCTTCGCCACCTGCTCCGGTGTTACGCCTTTTCCATCCTTGCCGATGTCGGTCAGGTGGATGGGCGGAAGGTCCGTTTTTATATCCTGCCCCTGAAGCAACGCATGGCTGATCGTGATTTCACCGCGATTGATATACAGGTTTTTGATGATGACATTGCGCGAAGGTTTTGCTTCATCCGTTTTGTCCGGCGATGATGAACCGATATTATTCTGCAACTCTTTTAAATTCGCATTCCCCGCCGCGTTGATCTCATAGGTCACGCGCGGGCTATCGACCGTGATCGTATCGATGACCAGTGGCTGCGGTCCCATAATCGTGTTCTTGTCAATCTTGATATCGACCGATCCCACATCGATTGCCCGTGCAGACACGAATGATTTCGGATTGCCCAGATGGAACCCGGAAACCTTCCCCGTTCCGGACGAGAGGGAAATGTCGACATTGTCCACGGTGACATCCGTTTGCGTGATTTGTGATCCGTATTTTTCTATGGCGGATTTCACAATCGCATTCAGATTGGTATTGAGGTAGATAAGGCCGCCGACAGCCACGAGTAAAACCAGCGCGAGCCCGCCAAGAATAACTTTTTTAACCATGGGAAATCCTTTCCGAAAACCGGCCACATATATCTGGCCTTCAGGCTAGGGCAGAACAAGCGCCCTGTCAAAACAAAGCCCGCCTGCATGCACATGGATAATGTTGTTCATTTTCAAAAAGTTAGGGAATCGGAAAGACCTCTGGACAAGCCCCCGCCTTTTTTACTATAAAGCTTTTCACTTCTTTATTCGGGGTATAGCTCAGCTTGGTAGAGCGCTACGTTCGGGACGTAGAGGCCGGAGGTTCGAATCCTCTTACCCCGACCACCCTTCGCCCTTACGGGCTTCGGGTGGCTTACGCCAGTAAGACATACGAAACCGTTAGGCCGAAGGAGTGTCCTTCGAAGCCTTGGCGAAGGAGGACCGTAGATGTACTATGTATACCTCATACAAAGCATAAATTTTCCTGATCAGCGTTATGTAGGACTTACCGAAGATCTTAAATCAAGGCTCAAAGCCCATAACTCTGGCGAATCAAAGCACACTTCCAAATTCTATCCTTGGGAATTGATTGGGTATCACGCCTTTAAAGAAAAACAAAAAGCGCGCGAATTCGAACACTATCTCAAAACAGGTTCGGGCAAAGCCTTTGCAAACAAAAGGTTTTGGTAACCTTATTTCTAATTCGCCGCCCTGCGCACTTCCGCGGCCTTGCTTGCCTCGTTGATAAGGCTTGTCGCGGCGGCGCGTGATTCCGGCGTGATAATATCACCGGCGAGCATGCGGGAAATTTCATCGGTGCGTTCATCGAGGCTGAGCGTCCTGACATTCGATGTCGTCGTAATACCATCCGAGCTTTTGGCAACATGAAGATGCTGCGCCCCGCGCGATGCAACCTGCGGGCTGTGGGTGATGACAAGAACCTGCGTGGCATCCGCGAGTTGCGCAAGACGTTCACCCACGGCCGCCGCCGCCGCGCCGCCGATCCCCGTATCAACCTCGTCGAACACCAGTGTCGGAATGGTTTGCACTTCCTGCACAACGACTTTGAGCGCGAGGATAAGACGCGCCAGTTCCCCGCCCGATGCCGTTTCGGCCACGGGGCTGAACGGCATGCCGGGGTTCATGCGCGCCGTAAAGGTCACATGGTTGATACCGCGTTCCGTCCATTCCATGTTCGGGCGCTCTTCGACATGGACCTGGAATTCGGCGCGTTGCAGTTTGAGTGGAGCAAGCTCTGCCGTAATGCGCTCGCTGAGCGCCTTTCCGGCTTCTTTGCGTTTCTGGCTGAGGATTTGCGCGTGATGGATATAGGCGCTCTTGGCACGGGCCAGCAATTTATCAAGTTCGGCCATTCTTTCGCGGCCATTGCGCAGGCGTTCCAATTTTGCCGACATATCCGCATGATATTGCGGCAATTGTTCGAACGGAATTTTCGCTTCCTTGGCGAGCTCCATTAAAACATCGAGAATATGCCGTAATTTTTCAATCGGCCCTAGGTCGATATCATATTGCGGGGCGAGTTTTCTCATCTCCGTCACCGCGGCGCGGGAATTTTCGAGTGCAATATTGATATGCTCCGATAACTTCGCCGTTTTGTCGCGGTCCAGCGCCTGATACCGGTCCAGCGTGTTGACGGCGGACGTCAGCGCCATCACAATCCCGTTTGCCGCGATAAATTGGGCCAGAATATCCTGAAACGCCTGAGAGCTTTGCTTGGCGGTGAGCAGCCTTGCATATTCGGCCTCCACATCCGCGATAAATCCTTCGCGCATACCTATTTTATCGAACCGGGCCATAACGCTTTCAACACGCGGCATGTCCTTCTTGTTGCGCGTCAGGAACAAATCTTCTTCTTCGATTTCTTTCTTGTAACGACGAACATCATGAAGCGCATCCGCGACATTTTTGAACACTTCCGGCTCGAACCCGCCGGAAAGGTCAAGTAGCGTCAACTGGTTCGACGGATCAAGCAAACTCTGGTTCGCAAACTGTCCGTGAATTTCAACCATCAACGTGCCAAGTTGTTTTAAAACATCAAGCTCGACCGGTTTGCCATCGATCAGAATTTCATCCATTTGCGTTGTCTTTAACGTGCGCTGAATGGTGAATTCGCTGCTCGCCTTTTCAATCGCGCCCTTTTCTTGCAGAAACGCCCAAGCGGGATGTCCTGAGGGCGGCGCAAACACAGCGCGTAAAATGGATTTGTCGGAACCGGAACGAATGGATTCAAAATCCGCAGGCTCACCCAGTATCAACCCCATCGCGTCGAGCAAAATCGATTTCCCCGCGCCGGTTTCCCCGGTTAGGACGGTCAGGTTCGATTTGAAATCAAGATCTAGGCGATCGATGATCACGAACTGTTCGATGTGCAATTGTTTGAGCATGGGTGGCGCGGGCCTTTGAATATATTCGCTTTTATCGTAGGGAATTGTGGTTAAGAACCCCTTAACCCATCATGACGAAAAAGGCGCGCCTTCGTCAAGAAAGCACAGCCCGCCCGGTCTCGTCATGCCCGCGAAGGCGGGCATCCGGATAAAAAAGAGTGCGGCAAAGCCGCACATTACCAGATCCCCGCCGTTTCAATGATGCTTCGCATCATCGCGGGGATGACGCCTTTGAGAATGCCTATCGCCCGATCGGGATATCCTGCTTATAGCTGGTCCCGAGATTCGGGAGCAGGCCACGGTCGAACGCATCGCGGTAATCGCCCGGATGATCCGGAATCTTGCCGGGCTGATAACTCGCGGTCGGGTCGCGTACAACATGATATTGCCCCTGAAGCCGTGCCTGTTGCTGGGCGATGATGTAATTCTGGCGGTTGACCAGATCCTGCTGTGTCAGGCCGGAATTCGTAATATAAGGCGGGTAATAGACCTGCTGCTCGTTGTTTTCGGCCTGTGCCGCGCCGGACAGCGCCAGAACACCCGCACATGTCATCATAAGTCTTTTCATCACCAAACTCCCTAATCTCATATCGAAAATGGATGGAGCGGACCATAGTTCCATTTTTTGCTTGTGTATATACCCCCTATGGGTATATATTGACCTTATGAACGAAATTATTCATAAAAACCACGGCCATGCTGTCGACTTGCCCCGCGTCAACCGGATTTCAGGGCAAATCGCGGGCGTGAAGAAGATGATCGAGGAGGACCGCTATTGCCCGGAAATCCTGATACAACTGCGCGCCATCCGCTCGGCCATCAAGGGGCTGGAGGCCAGCATTCTTGAACGCCATCTCGGCCATTGCCTTACAGACAGCCTGAATGCGGGCAACAAAGACGACATTAAGAAACAAATAGACGAATTGAAAGACGTTTTCCGGAGATATGATGAGTAATTCCTGCTGCAAACCCGAACCAGAAATCAAACAGCCATCCTGCTGTGGCGGAGGAAACAATAATCATGGCGGACATGATCACGGCCATGGCCGCAGGCTTGACTGGATGCTCCTTGTCTGTGCGCCTTTGGTCCTTATTCCCTATGCCCTGTATTATCTGATGCCTTCCTTGATGGAACAGGGCGCATGGATCGAAACCTATCTTCACTCCATTCATGAATTTGTGAACGCCGCCTGGTGGGGCGTGGTCATGGGGATTATCTTTCTGGCCCTGATGGCACGCATCCCGCGCGAATTTGTGATGTCCGTGTTGGGCAACAAACGGGGGGCTGGCGGTATCATGCGCGCCATGGCGGCGGGGGTTCTGCTAGATTTATGCAACCACGGCATCCTGATGATCGGCAGCAAGATATATCAACGCGGGGCAAGCGCGGGTCAGCTGATGGCCTTTCTGATCGCTTCGCCGTGGAATTCGCTTTCCCTCACCTTTATCATGATCGCGCTGATCGGTCTGAAACTGACGCTGATCTTTCTGGCCCTCTCCGTCGTTATCGCTTTCATTTCCGGCCTCGTCTTCGATTGGCTGGAGGATAAAAACATACTGCCAAAAAATCCGAATGCTTTCGAAATGCCGGACGGGTTTAAGTTCATGCCCGAAGCCAAACGCCAATTGAAACAGGTGAAATGGACGCCTTCACTTTTGGGCTCCATGCTCGTGGAAGGTATCAAGGATTCCGGCATGGTCGTGCGCTGGCTCTTGCTCGGTATTGTGATTGCCTCGGCGCTTCGCATGTTCATCGATGCCGCCACGTTCGAACAATATTTCGGCCCGACAATCCTCGGTCTCGGCGCCACATTATTCTTCGCTACGATTATGGAGGTCTGCTCCGAAGGCTCCTCCCCTATCGCGGCCGACCTGGTCTCACGCGGCGGCGCGCCCGGCAATGCCTTCGCCTTCCTGATGGCAGGTGTATCAACGGATTACACCGAAATCGGCGTGGTGAAATCAACAACCAGATCATGGAAGATTGCGCTGTTCCTGCCGCTCGTCACCCTGCCGCAGATTATCCTGCTCGCTTTGCTCCTCAACACGTAACCAGATCCCGCCATGCCCGCAAAAAGCGGGGATGGCGACATGCCGGTCATCGCCTGCGGCGCGAAGATTTCTTGGGGCACGGATAATATTCATACAGGGCAAGCGTTACGGCGGGCGCGGCGATGAAATCGGTATGCTGGCCATTCTCTTTTAAATATATCCAGACAATGTCCTGAAGCTTGCTCATCTTCTCCGTATTCGGCACACAAAAATCGATGGTCGGCGCTGTGCCGAGCGATTTCATCAGCTTGTGATAATCGATCGTGCCGGCAATATAGGCTTGGCACGCCGTGTGACCGCCTTTCACAATTTCTTTGCCCTTTGCATCACGCTCGCATAATTTTTGCAAATAGGCCCCGGAAAAAAATCCGGATGTGTCCTGCGCATGTGCGGCAGAGGACAAAGAAAAACAAGCCATAAAAATAAGCAGGATTTTTAAAATGTCATTCTGAGCGCAGCGAAGAATCTCCATGAGATCCTTCGCCTTCGGCTCAGGATGACAGGGAATAGAACTCATTCTTTCGCTTTTAACTGCTGCAAAATGGCGAACGGGGATTCAAACGTCTCCTTGGCGGGGGCCGAATAAACGCGCTCGCGCCCGTCATCACGCTTGTCTTTGTCATTGCGCTTGGGCTTGAATTTTTTCCTCTCGCCATCGAACGGTTTTTTGTCAGGCTTGGCGAATGTCTTCTTGTTGTCTTTGCGCTCGCCTTTATC
>CBFGQF010000083.1:0-7668 GCA_965650865.1 uncultured Alphaproteobacteria bacterium
GGTCGCTGCCCATGTTAAAGTTGGCCGGAACCATGTTCGCCTGCGGTGCGGCCAGATAGGCGCCGCCCTTGTTGACGCGGATCATCTGGTCGCCCTCGGCCACTTCGATTTCGGTGAGGCCCGTTTCGTCCAGTAACTCCGCCAGCTGGCGGATCGCTTTGGTATCGATCTTCATAATGCTCGCTACTTTTCGTTAATCTTCAAACGCACCTGAATAGAGAAAAAAGCCGCATAAGTCAAAGATTTCGGCGTGGCTAATCCTTAACCAATGTGGACAAGGCCTCGATCGCCTCGACATAACCCGCGGATTTCCGCCCCTTTATGACCATGGCCGCGACTAGGGATATATATGAAAAGTGTCGGAATTCTTCCCGTTGCTCCGGATCGGACAGATGCACTTCTATAATGGGAACATCCAGAAGTTTAAGCGCGTCATGGATCGCAAGGGATGTGTGGGTATAGGCCCCGGCATTGATAATAAGGCCGGCAATCGAAAGCCGTTCGTCCTGAATCCAGGTGACAATCTCTCCCTCATGATTGCTCTGGCGGAAATCGATGGTGAAATGTTTCGCGCTCCCTGCCTGCTCACATAGGGCGCGAATATCATCGAGCGTTTCATGGCCATAAATGGATGGTTCCCGAACCCCCAGCATGTTGAGGTTCGGGCCGTTGATAATCAGGATTTTGTTATTGCGCGGCGGCGTCATCAGCGGGCGCTTCTCCGGCTGGCATTGTCTCGGCGGCATCCTCGCTCATGCCTGCATCGTCCGCCCCGCCATGTCCTTCATGCGTGGAATGATCATGTTCCGCTGCTTCTGCGGCCCCGACCGTTACAACCGTGACGGGGACGACCACTTCGCCCGCATCACGGAAAATCAGGCGCACGTCGAACGTCTGCCCGCCGGTCAACGGTGCCTTCAGACCCATCAGCATGATGTGATAGCTATCGGGCGCCAGCGTCACCCCGCCATTGGCGGGTATGTCGATGCCGCTCGTCCGGCGCATCATGGTCGCACCAGTTTGCGGGTCTTGTGCAATCTCGTGAATTTCCGATTTGTTTGAAACGTCCGTTTTGGCCTGGATCAGAAGATCCGGTGTTGCGCTGTTGTTGGTGATCTTGGCAAAGATGGCACCCGTTTCGGCGCTCGGCGCCGTGGCATAGGCATGCGCATCCATCACGGTGACCGGGCTTGCTGCCTGCACAACAGGTTCATCGGGGGCTTGCGTGGTTGCGGCCTCAGTCTCTGCAGGGGCTGGTGTGTCTTCTCCGGCGGGCACTTGCGCGGCGGGCATGGAGCTTTCGAGTGGCGCATCCGGCGCGGCCGCGTCCTCTTTCTTGTCATCGCAGGCCGTGAGGGCAAAAGCCGTCATCGACAGGGCCAGAACCGGCATCAGGTAGAAATGCTTTTTCATCGAAAAGTCCTTTCAGTGTTTGAATATTCGCCCTTTTAACGCTTTTTGCGTTCGGCCTCAACCATACTTGCAACATCATTTTCGCTAAGCGGCGCCCCAAGATAATATAATTTGCGCCCGACCATAAGGGCCTGGGTCGATTTAAGCTCCGACTGTGCGATGGCCAGGTCGTTTTTTTGCATGATTTCGCCGGTTTCGGCGCTGTTAACGTCTTTTTGCAACTGGTCGATGTCGATATCGAGAAGCGAGGCATTACCGCGGTAGAATTGTTCATCCGGATGACCGTCAAAACCGGCAATTATGCGCATGGTGTCGAAATACCGTCCCTGCGCGCCGGTGGCAATCACGGTGCGGGCCTCGTTATATCCTGTTTCATCGCCGCGGTGGATCGGGCGCAGGATATATAGAACATCCGGGTTTTGTTCGGCGTAATCCATCATGACGAGGGCGGCTTTTTTACATTCGGCGCATCGCAGATCGATATATTGAACGACGGGGATTTCGCCGCTGTCGTAATTCATCGCCATGAACGGCGCAGGCGGGGTCAGGAGGAGCTTGTAATAACGCTGGGTGGCGATGACTTCATAAACAATGTAAATCAACGCCACCGCAACCATGGCTGCCAGAATACGATAAAACATAACGGCCTGCCTTTACGGGGTTTCCAAGAACTATTCCTTCTTGGCTTCGCGGGCTTCCTTGATGGCGCCTTTCAGCGTGTCATACGGGACGTATCCGCGGAAGACCTTCTCGTTCACAAGGAATCCGGGCGTGCCCTGAATGCCAAGGGATTTCGTCACTTCCAGATGGGATTTCAGTTCCGCATCGATCGACGGGTCTTCCAGATCTTTTTTCAGTTTTTCGACATCCACGCCCGCATCTTTTGCAAGTCTGGCAAGCACTTCTTCATCAAGCGATCCCTGATGCGTAATCACGGCCTGATGGAAGTCCCAGTATTTACCCTGCTTCTTCGCGGCGAGCGACCAGCGGGAGGCCAGATGCGATGTGGGGCCGAGGATCGGAATATCATACAGTACGACCTTGACGTTCTTGTCTTCCTTGATCAGGGTCTGGATTTCCTCGAACGCCTTTTTGCACCAGCCGCAATTATAATCGAAAAATTCGACGACAATAACATCGCCCTCCGGATTGCCCGTTTGCGCCACATCCTTGTCGGTCTTGAGTTTGGTGATCAGGTCGGCGGCGGCATCTTCGGCCTGCTTGTTGCTTTCCTCTTCCTGCTTGGCCTGATATTTGTTGACGGCCTCGATCACGATGTCGCCATGGTTCAGGATATATTCATGGATCAATGCCTCGATCTCTTTTTTCTGGTCCGCGCTGAGCGCCTGCGCGTTTGCGGCGGCTGGCAGCGCCATAGTTGCCAGAATCGTGGACAGAAGAAGCTTTTTCACGTGGGTAGTCTCCTTTTTTGGGGCCGCCTTCTGCGGGCCGTTGTTTTGGGGTCTCATACTATCTTAATCAATTTAAGCGGGGTAGGGCAAAAGGCCAGATTATACCCCCGTAAAATTACATATCCTTGTTGGTTTCGACATAGTTAATAATATCTCCGGCCCGGATCCAGTCGGCGCTGCCTGTTTTCAGGCTGGCCTGCGCCGCCTTGGCCTGCGATTTGGCGTAATCGTACCGGCGCTGTAACAGGGCCTCTTCGGCAAGATGAAGCTTGGCCGCGGGTTCATTGCCCATCCTTCCATAGGCGGTGGCGAGAAGGCGGTGGATACGGCCTGACCGCGGCTCGCTCTTTTGGGCGATGTTCAAATTGTCGATGGCTTTTTGCAATTTGGCGCGGTCATTGCCTGCGGTTTCCAACTGCACATGGGCGAGCGGAATGCGGATCAAGGCGGCATCGGGTTTGATCGCAACGGCCTTCTCGTAATAGGGCAGGGCCTCTTTCAACCGTCCGAAATCGGTCAGCATCTGGCCCTTGAGTTCAAGGAAATAGGGGTTGTTTGGTTGCGCCGCCAAAAGCTGGTCGGCATATTTCAAGGCATTTGCAACCTCGTCCATGCGATAGGCGGCAATGGCTCTGGCGGAAATCGCCGGAAGGGATTTGTCGGTGTCGTCATATTGCCACGCGACTTGCTGCGGCGTGATGAACCCGCTCAGTTTGGCAATCATCATCCTGTGCTGTTCGTCCCACGCGGCGGGGTATGGTTTGTCCTTGTAGGGGGAGGAATCGACACGGCTCATGATCGCGCCGAACCGGTCGCGGGACAGGGGGTGCGTGCGGACATATTCGGCCTGCTGACTGGTGGCGCGCAATTCCTGTCCTTCCAGTTTTTTCATGAAACTGCCAAGGCCTGTGGGGTTTATTTGTGCGCTTTCAAGATAACGCAGCGCGGCTTGGTCGGCAGAGGATTCAAAGGCGCGGCTATGCTTCAAATATCCGCGCTGGGCGACGCTTGCCATGCCCGTGCCGACGGTCGCCGCCGCGCCGCCATCGCCTGTTGCAATTGCGGCGCCGACGCCCAAAATCATGCCGAGGATCGATTCATAGGACGCATTTTCCATCGCCTCGCGCCCGCGGATCAGATGCCCGCCCGTGATGTGGCCCAGTTCGTGCGCCATGACGCCGATCACTTCGCCGGGATTGTCTGTTTTTTGTAAAAGGCCGGTGTAGAAGAAAATGTTCGGTCCGCCTGCGACGAAGGCGTTGATATTGCTATCCTGCACCAGAATGATGTTGACGCGGTCCGCATCCATTCCCGCCGCCTTGTAGATCGGGGCGAACCATTCCTGCATATATCCTTCGATTTCGGCGTCGCGGATAATGGTCTGCGCCGCTGCGGGGGCGGCTATTCCGCAGGAGAGGAGAAGGCTAAGGGCTAGGGCGGCGCAAAACTTCATGGCATTCCTTTTGGAACCCGATTATGGTGAAAATTGGGTCAATCAAGAGTGCCTGAAAACCGTTATGTTCACAATCCAGTCCCTTACCCCTTGGATAGACCTTCTCTGGATCCCCTTGTCACTGGTCATTATTGAAAAAGGCCGGAAGATCAAAACCGCCTTTTTCGCGGGGGCCTGCGTTCTTATGCTGCGGCTCCAGATCGAATTGATGCAGTCGGTGGGCTTCCCACGCGGCGTGTTCGGGCTGATCGATATGGGGCTTTTGCCGCGCGGGCAAATCACCTACGGCTTGTTTATTTTCTTCTTTCTGATCCTGTCCCATTTTTCACCGGGTGTTGACAAGCATGTCCATATCGCGGCCTCGATCACCATATTCATCACTGCCTTTTGCGTTTCAACCCTTGTCATGATTCTTTGATTTTTGGCCCCGAACACCGTATAACCCCCTCCATGGGCGAACGCATCAAAACGGCCAAGGGCCGCAAAATATCCTCGATCAAATGGCTGCAACGTCAATTGAACGACCCGTATGTCCAGCGGGCGAAGAAGGATGGCTATCGCTCCCGCGCCGCCTATAAACTGCTGGAGCTTGACGAAAAGCTCCACGTTCTGAAGAAAAATCAGGTGGTGGTGGATTTGGGCGCGGCCCCCGGCGGCTGGGTACAGGTCGCCCTGCAAAAGGGATGTAAACATGTGGTCGCCATCGATTTGTTGGAAATGGATGACCTTCCCGGCATGACCTTTTTCCAGATGGATTTCATGGATGATGCCGCGCCGGAAACGCTTATCAACGCGCTTGGCGGTGAAAAGGCCGATGTTGTGATGTCCGACATGGCACACAACACTATCGGGCATCAGCAGACGGACCACCTTAAAATCATCGCACTGGTCGAGGCCGCCTATTATTTTGCCGTAGAGGTTCTAAAACCCGAAGGCACATTTATCGCCAAGGTGTTTCAGGGTGGCACGCAATCCGATTTGCTCGCTCTGATGAAAAAGGATTTCAAAACCATCAAGCACATCAAGCCGCCGGCATCCCGCAAGGAATCGCCGGAGACCTATGTGATCGCGCAAGGGTTCCGCCGCAATTCTTAGAAAGAAAAACGGGGCCCGCATCCGCAAAGCCCCGTTCTTTTCACAAAGACGCCCGTCCGGAACGTCTCTTTTCCTTGAAACTTTAATTACATTTGCGGTTTGTATTCCGCCATTGCCACCAGCTTGCGGCTGGCCATCAAATCACCAACGGCCAGTTTGGCACCGAAGGTCTTGTTGTATTTTTCGAGTGTGTCGGCATCCAACTGGTATTTTGTTGCGTTGGCATGAACGACCGGCTTCAAAGGCTCGTTCACTCCATAACGTGCGAGTATTGTCACGTTGCCGTTCAATGAAGCGACAATTCCCGGTACATTATCAAGGATGAGACCATGGTTTTCTTCAACTTGCTCGGGACTGACGGACACAGGGTGGAACGTGTTCCATCTGCGCTCGCACGCGACGGCGGCGATCACGTCCGTTGTCAGGCAGATATAGCCATCAACCGGTGTGCCCGTGCGTTTTATGTTTTCAATCAGTTCGACCGTGCCTTTCGCCTTGCCGGTGATTTCGGCCATAACGGGCAGGTTGTTCTCTATGGCTTCCTGAATCAGAAGGCCGGTCATATATTGCGCGGCAGGGCGGAATTTTTCCGTGGCCTTGGTCAGTTCTTCACGCACATAACCCCAAACGCTTGTTTGATCATGCTGGCTTGCATGACTTTGTGCGTCTTTCACGGCGTGTTGGAAAGAGGGAATGTCGGTTAGAATTTCATCGGCGCTACATTCCACGGCATTGAGTTTCAGGCGCTGGATCAGGTGTGATTTGCCCGAACCCGCATTGCCGATCACAACCGTTGCTGTTGATGGCGTTTCATATTTTTTCCCATCGGCCATTTGGCGCACAAACGGCGCAAAGGCTCTGTCGCGTACTTGCGCATAGGCTTCTTCAAATTCTGCTATCTGCGCCTTGTTGAAACCTTGCAGGTAAGATTGCATCACTTCGCGCGGGACAATGCGGAAATCGATGGAATCGATATCGAATGGTTTTGCGATGGTTTTGATGGTTTGCGTTTTTGCAGCGGTAGAAAAATTGGTGTGAAGATAGTCTTCAACTTCAATGTAATCGGGAACTGGCATGTTTACACTCTCTGACAAAGTTTACTTGGCTGTCCGACCGGGCAGTCTTTATGCGGCGCGGTTTACTCTTCCGCAAACGATATGTCAAACAAAAATGGATTAACGAAATCAAACGCGAGAATTCGTGAACTTCGCTTGACAATTTGGTTATTCATAGGTATATTTTCCTAATAAATTCAAGATTATAAGGAACGCAAAAACACAAAAATAAAAAAACAAACTAATGGATTGGCGCGTTAACGCCATAAAAGTGAAAGGAATAAAAATCTTTACTTTTCGGCAAAGCGGCGTATATATGCCCTGCAAACACGAACTGAAAAAGAAAGCGGGTTTGCGCCATGGCTAAGACGATTTCCTCCCCCTCCTTGTTGATCCCCGAAGCGCTGACGTTCGACGATGTCTTGCTGGTCACTGGCGCGTCCGATGTTTTGCCCGACGCGGTCGATACAAAAACAAGGCTGACGAAATCCATCACCCTGAATATCCCGCTGCTTTCTTCCGCGATGGACACGGTCACCGAAACCGATATGGCGATCGCGATGGCGCAGGCGGGTGGCATGGGCATCATCCACCGCAATATGGGCATCGAACAACAGGCCGAAATGGTCCGCCGCGTCAAAAGATATGAGAGCGGAATGGTCGTCAACCCGATCACAATCGAACCCGAAGCGACGCTCGGTCAGGCCCTTGCCGTGATGCGCCAGCACAATATCTCTGGCATTCCTGTCACGGAGAAAAACAGCGGCAAACTTGTCGGCATCCTGACCAACCGCGATGTGCGTTTCGCCGAAGATTTAAAACAGCCGGTGAGCGAACTAATGACCCGCGACAACCTTGTGAAAGTTTACAACAAGGTTGAATCGGGCGAGGCGCGCCGTCTTCTGCATAAAAACCGCATCGAAAAATTGCTGGTCGTTGATAACGACGAACGCTGTATTGGCCTTGTCACAGTGAAGGACATGGAAAAGGCGCAGAAGTTTCCCAATGCCTGTAAGGATGAAAAAGACCGCCTACGCGTCGGCGCGGCCATCGGGACGGGTGAAGGGAATATTGCACGGGCGGAAGCTCTGGCCGATGCCGAGCTTGATGTGCTGGTCGTCGATACGGCGCACGGCCATTCGGCGGGCGTTTTGAAAATGGTCGAACATGTGCGTAAGCTCCGCACCAACGGCCTGCAAATTATCGCAGGCAATATTGCAACGGGCGCGGCTGCAAAGGC
>CBFGQF010000084.1:0-7590 GCA_965650865.1 uncultured Alphaproteobacteria bacterium
ATGGTGAGGATAAGCCCGATGAGGAATAATATATGTCTGACAAATTTATTCATGGTTCGAATTAAACCCCGCTTCAAGGCGATTTTATGGTGGTTTAGGCCCTTTTCTTATCGCCGAACCGGCCACCGGGCCGGTAACGCGCCAGATAAGATGGTAAAATGGCATCCATGCCGGTCGGTACAATCCCCAAATCCCGGAAGGTCTTGGCCCCGGGGGTAACAATGCTATCGGTTTTGAGCGATTCAACCTGATCGGCAGTCAATGGTGGCTTGGGCAAAATACCCATGACCGTCCCTTTGAATTTGGCAATGCCCCACGGCAGGGATATCAGAAGGCGCGGACGCGCGGTTTCCCGAAACAGGCGGGCATAAATTTCACGGAAATTCAGGATTTCGGGCCCGCCCAATTCATAGACATGGCCGCTGGTTTTAGGGTCTGCAATCACGGCCATCACCGCTTGCGCAACATTGCCGACATAAACGGGCTGCATCTTCGTCTGGCCGCCGCCGATCAGGGGCAGGGCCGGAAGCAGCGCGGCCATCTTGGCAAACATATTGAAGAAATCATCTTCAGGCCCAAAAACCACGCCGGGGCGCAGAATCGTCGCATCGGCAAAAACCTTCAGGATATTCTCTTCACCGGCCTTCTTTGTTTTGCCGTATTGGGAGAGGGAAATATCGCATCCCAGCGCGGAAATATGAACGAAACGCTCAACCCCTTCCGCGCGGCTGGCCGTGGCAATCGCGGCAGGCAGATCGGCATGGATTTTCTGGAAGGTCGATTTGCCCTTTTCAAACAGGATACCGATGCAATTCACCACGACGTCACAGCCTTTGACCGCATTCCGGATGCTGGCATCATCATGATAATTGCACGCAACAGGGACAATCTGCCCGACATTGCCGGCAGTCTTTAAAAAATACGCGCTTTCCGGCACCCGTGTTGCAACTTTGACGGCATAACCTGCCGCCGCAAGGTCCCGCACAATCTGGCGGCCAATAAAGCCGCTTCCGCCGAACACGCAGGCTTTTTTATAATTCTGGGTCATGGTTTTGCCACTCTTATATGCATAGTATAATGCTACGTTTAGAAAATGATTTTTAGCGTGTTTTCTGGCACAATGAAACAATGACTTGTTTTTCCATACGAAAATTCCCGCTTTTTTCCCTAATAGTCGCCGGTTTCCTGCTGGCCCCCCTGCCCGTCATGGCCCAGACGCCGCTCAACCCGGATGGCAAACCGATGGGTGAGGAAGAAATCAGGAAAAGCCAGAAGGTCAACCTGCCGATTGTGGTCGAATTGTTCACGGCCTCCGATTGCTCTGCCTGCGTTCTGGCCGACCGGATGCTTTATGATGCGATGAAAGACAAAAACGTCATCGCGCTCAGTTGCCATATGAAAGACCTCGCCGACACGGGAGAGGGATCGATTGAAGAACGTGGCAAGGATGGCGGCGTTGTTACAGACGGGCCCATGGACCCATGCGTATTCCGCCAGTGGGCGTATAAATCATCCGGACGGCGTCAGGATGTCTCCATCACCATTCCCGAATTCATCATCAACGGGCAAGAGGTCATGAATGTTGAATCCATGCCTCTTTTCTATCGCATGATCGAAAATTACCATTACAGTTCGCGCAACAAAACGCTCGAAGTCCTCGCCAAATGGAAGGACAGGGACACAATCACCATTCACTTGCCACAAGGCGAGGAAACATTGTTCGGTAAACCGTCGGGCAGCGTCTGGATCATCCGGTACAAGGATATGGCGGTTGAACGCATCGATGCAGGCGTGAACAAGGGCAAGGTCCTGCGTTTTTCCAACATCGTGCAGGATATCCGCCATGTCGGGAAATGGCGCGGCGATATCCGCAGCTTCGATGTTGATGTCGCGGCACCCAAGGGCGGGAAGGAGCGCGGCGGCTATGCCATCGTGGTACAGGAAATGATGGGCCGCCCGATGCTCGCGGCAGGCATGCTCCCCGATTATCCGATGCCAAATGACGCAAAACAAGAAGCCGCGCCCGCGACCCAATCCGCACAATAATTTGCCGTCTATATTTCGTTCACTCTTTGTGCCATAGTTGGCACATGGTCGCACGCATTAACACCATAGCCTTCAACGGCGTTGACGTTCAGTCGGTGGATGTCCAGGTCCAGATTTCAAATGGGCTACCTGCCTTCACTATTGTCGGACTTCCCGATAAAGCTGTGGGGGAAAGCAAGGAACGGGTACGCGCCGCGCTTCACGCGCTCGGGATTGCGCTTCCGGCAAAACGTTTGACCGTCAACCTCGCCCCCGCCGATGTCATGAAGGAAGGATCGCATTACGATCTTCCCATTGCGCTGGGTCTGCTTGCCGCCATGGAAGTTTTGCCCAAGGACGAGATGGAAAAATATGTGGTACTCGGCGAATTATCCTTGGACGCCGGTATCCGTGCCGTCGCTGGCGTTCTTCCCGCCGCGATCCATGCGAGCGCGAACGACAATTCCCTGATCTGCCCCGAAGCATGTGGCGGCGAGGCCGCATGGGCGGGCGATATTGAAATTCTTGCCGCGAAAAATCTGTTGCAACTCATCAACCATATCAAAGGTTCGCAAATGCTCTCGCAGCCATCGGCGCGCATGCTGGACGACCAAGCAACCGCCATGGGTGTGCCGGACCTCTCCCGCGTCAAGGGGCAGGAAAGCGCGAAGCGCGCGCTCGAAGTCACGGCCGCGGGCGGTCACAATCTTCTTTTCATCGGCCCGCCGGGGGCAGGAAAATCCTTGCTCGCTTCCTGCCTGCCGGGGATCTTGCCGCCGCTCTCGCCAAAGGAGGCGCTCGAGGTTTCCATGATTCATTCACTGGCCGGAACCTTGCCCGAAGGTGGATTGATGAAATCACGGCCCTATCGTGATCCGCACCACTCGGCCTCCCTTCCTGCGCTTGTCGGCGGCGGTCACAAGGTGCGCCCCGGTGAAATCAGCCTCGCACATCGTGGGGTCCTCTTCCTCGATGAACTGCCGGAATTTTCGCGCAGCACATTGGAGGCATTACGCCAACCGCTCGAAACAGGCTCCGTCATGGTCGCCCGCGTCAACGGCCATATCACCTATCCGGCAAGGTTCCAGATGGTGGCGGCGATGAATCCCTGCCGCTGCGGCAATCTCGGCGACCCCGAACTGGAATGCACCAAGGCGCCGCGCTGCGCCGGTGATTATCAATCGAAGCTCTCCGGCCCCCTTCTCGACCGCATTGATTTGCATGTCGAGGTCATGGCCGTGCCGCTCAGCGATTTGGGTCAGGAAAGCGGGGAGACATCGGCACAGGTCGGCGCCCGCGTTGCCCGTGCACGTCAGATACAGCAAGAGCGCTATGCGGCATTGGGCCAGCCCGACATTCTGACGAACGCGCAGGCCCCTGCAGATATCCTTGAAAAGATCACCGTGATGAAAGATGACGCCCGCGCCATGTTCCTGCAGGCCGCCGAACGAATGAAGCTTTCCGCCCGCGCCTATCACCGGCTTTTGCGTGTTGCGCAAACCATTGCGGACCTTGATAACGCGGCCCCGTCCATAACCACATCCCACGTGGCCGAAGCGTTGTCCTACCGCCGGTTAAAGAATAATTAACCACTTGATAGCGCTTATTTTTACCAAATTTGTAATCCTTCTGCGCAATACTGTATCCTGATGATAGGAAAGGCTTTGTCCGTATGCGGAGCGACGAAAAGAAACTCGATCAGAATACAGGTTATATCGCTCCTGTGAGCGCCGATAGCTCTATCGCGCATGTCGAAGACACGAAACGCAAGGCACTTGCCGAAAAAACACTCATGGAAGAAGATGCCGCGGCATCCCGCACGCATAACAACGGGCAGGCCGAAGGAAACCTTTTTATCGATCTTGGCCTTGAAGCGCTCGGTGTGAAATCCGCCGCCGCGCTGGTGCAATTCGCCGATGAACGGATGAGCGACCGCGCCGGCATGAATGCTGCAAATAATAGCGACTCTCTGGGCGGATTGATCGGCAGCGTCGCCAAAACAATTGACGAAGAAATTACCGGCAGTACAAGCCGCCAGCCGGGAAAATATGAAGGTCTTTTCGAGCGCGCACAGATCGCCGCGTCTTCTCTCGACCTTGATCCCAAACATGTGAACACAGATGTCTGGAGTGGCACGAATACAAAACTCAACAGCGTTCTGCAAACACGCGATATGTCGTTCCGTAAAACAATCGAACATGATCTGCTGCCACAAATCCGCGGTGTGGAAATGCAGCATCAGGCAATGCTGGGCCATGCGCGCTCCCTTGCACCCGGCCTGAGCATGAGCGGCCCGAGCATCAATCCCGCGCAGCTGTTGGGTGAGGCCGAACGCATGGCCGAGAAAGAAGACTGGGTCAAACGCACGGAAGGGGGCGCATGGGCATGACCGATAACGCCATCCTTTTCCGCATGAATCAACAGGACCTGTTGCAAGAACAACGGATCTTACCGCCACATATGGATATGAACGGCGCATTCAGCGCGGCCGCCAACAACAATTCCATCGCGGTCGTGAATATAGAGCCGCAGAAGCCTGAAATGGCCGCCGATCTGGCTGCGGATCGTATCGGTCTGATGAACACCGTGATGGCGCCGAATGAAATTCTGACCAATCCGCCGCAGAATATTCAGATGCCGGCCAAAGGCGAAATCAATGAGCTCGGTCGTGGCGTAGCCGGCGCGGCGCTGGAAGCTGCGACATTGCTATTTGATTCCGTCTTCAAGCCTGACCAGAATAATTTCGAAGATTTCGCCGCTGAAACTGAAAGAAAGCTGGCCATGAACATGGCACCAAGGCCCCCGACAATCGGCATGGGGTTGGGCGGCGGTCCGGGCGCATAACCCGCACGTAAAGACTTAACCCTTACACATCTTCCCTGTCATGCGGAGCTGTCAGATCATCCAGCGCCAGCGCGCCGATGGCAAGATCGGACATCTGTTCGTCATCCGCATGTTCTTTTTGAAGCTTCATGAAATGATTGATGGCGAAAGGAATGCTCGCCATATACATCAACGCAAGAACCGTGAGTGTTTGCCATGGCGCGTGTACCAGTGCGGCGATCAGGAACAAGGCGACCACCATAACCGGCATGGCCATCTTCGCCGGCATACGGATGGCCTTGGTGGAATACGTCGGAATACGGCTGACCATCATCGCGCCGAGGAACATGATCCACAGTCCGACCAGCGGTGAGGCAAAAGCGAACTGTTCGAAAAAGTCCGGAAACTGTATCCATATAATGAGTGGAAGAAGCGCAAGCCCCGACCCGGCCGGTGAAGGAATTCCTGAAAAGAATCCTTTTTTCCAGGCGGGCAATTCCTTTTGCGTGACATTGAACCGTGCAAGACGTAGCGCGGTGGCGGCGGCATAGACAATCATGGCGATCCACCCGACCTTGCCGGATTCTTCCAATATCCATGCATAAAGAATGATGGCGGGCGCAACCCCGAACGCGAGAAAATCGGAAAGGGAGTCCAGCTGCGCCCCGAACTCGCTCTGCGCCTTCAAAAGCCGCGCCGTTGCCCCATCAAGCGTATCCAGAATAGTCGCAATAAGAATGGCCAGAACCGCCTGCTCCCATTGTGCATTGAATGCAAACTGGATCGCAGTGACGCCGGCCGCCATGGCGGACAACGTCATCAAATTCGGAATCAAGCGATGAAAGCCGACAAAAAGATTGGCGCTTTCACCCCCCTGTTCCTTGCGCGGTTTCAGGTCAGCGACACTCATCAGACGACCCTGCCCTCACGTTGCGCTTCATCGCCTTTCAAATCGGCGAGAACCGTTTCACCGCCCACGGCACGTTGACCAACGCAGACCAAGGGCGCAACGCCTTCCGGCACATAGACATCCAGACGGCTACCGAAACGGATGATACCGAAACGGGCACCAGCCACCACGTTCTGCTCTTCGCGCAATTCGTTGACGATGCGGCGGGCGATAAGGCCGGCAATTTGCACGACACAGATTTCGGTGCCTTCGTTTGTTTCAATGATGGCGCTGCAACGTTCATTGTCCTCACTTGCCTTGTCGAGATCGGCATTCAAAAACTTACCCGGCGTGTAAACGCGGCGGATGACTTTGCCCGATACGGGATTCCGGTTGACGTGAACGTCGAGCACGGACAGAAAAATACTGATCCGCGTATATTTCCTGTCGGTGGCACCGGCCAGTTCCGCCGGAAGATCGACATCGCGCACAATCGCGCTGACCTCACCGTCCGCCGGAGAAAGAACAAGAGAATCCTTTATCGGGCTTACGCGTTCCGGATCACGGAAGAAATACAGGCAGAACACAGTAAATATCAGGGCCAGAACACCCAGAAATTCCCATACGAAGAAAAGTACCAAAGCAGCAACGACGCCGCCGATGATAAAGGGAATACCGGCGGGATGGGGCGGCACAAACATAACTTTCTTGATTGTGTCGAACAGGGAGACGCTCATGTAATTTTATTCCTTATAGGGTGATTTTGAATTCTGCGCGGCGATTATAACGCCTTCGCTTTATTTTCCTAGAGTGTTAATCCAGACTACCAAATCGCAAGCTGGGTCGAAGGTTCCGCTTAAAGCCTTTTATTCTTACGGGCGCCCTTGCATATGCTGTTGAAGATAAAGTATATTTTACAAAAGACAAAAGAAAGAAAAGATAGAATATGAGCGATATCCAATCGGTTTGTGTGTACTGCGGTTCTTCTTCGCGGGTGGATCAGGTTTATAAGGATGCAGCGGCCAATCTGGGCCGCATGATTGCCGAAAATGGCTGGAACGTCGTTTACGGGGGGGGCCGCGTGGGCCTCATGGGTCTTGTGGCGGATTCCGCGCTGGGGGCCGGCGGCAAGGTGTTCGGGGTTATACCAAAGCATATTCAGGCCCGCGAAATCGACCATACGGAGCTAACCGAATTACACATCGTCGATTCGATGCATATCCGCAAACAAATGATGGTCGACCGCGCGGATGCCTTCGTCATTCTGGCAGGCGGCCTTGGCACACTTGATGAATTTTTCGAACTATTGACCTGGAAACAGCTAGGCCTGCACGACAAACCAATTGTTATGGTAAATATAGACGGCTATTGGGACAAGATGATCGAAGCCATTCGCCATATTGCCGACAAAAAATTCATGCGTGATGAAGACCTTGGTATGTATCAGGTGGTCGGTAGCGTGGAAGAAGTGCCTACGGCAATTCTGCGGGCACCGCATGAGAGATTCGATCCATCAACCAAATGGATATAATAGTTTTCATATTATATTAACTGCGAATTAAGGGGCAATTCGGTATAGTGTAAGGACGTTATTCATATCAGAACCCTCTGATGTAATTCTTTTTATTCAATAGTTTAGGCTCCAACGGTAATGCATTATAACCACGACCTGGATTTGGCGAAGAACTTTGCAAGCGAGGCGCTAGCGCGCATGCAGGCAGACGGAATCACGCCCGAGCCGAACAATTTCGAAGTCTGGTATGCCTATTATTCCAATTCGCATCCCGAAATGCGAAAGGCGATGGATGCCTTGATGAAAACCAGAAAACTAACCAGCGCCGATTGCCGGAGCA
>CBFGQF010000085.1:0-7590 GCA_965650865.1 uncultured Alphaproteobacteria bacterium
GGAGCAGAGTAAAATGACACAAGAAAATCTCTCTTTCGGAACCGATGTATCGCGCCTTCTGGATATTGTCGCGAACGCCCTTTACACCAACCGCGATGTTTATTTGCGTGAGCTTATTTCAAACGCCGCCGATGCATGTGACAAACTGCGCTATGAAACGCTGCAAAATCCTGCGCTTGGCGGCGGTGATTTTAAAATCACGATTGAACGCAATATGAACGCGGGCACGCTCACCCTGTCCGACAACGGAATCGGGATGAACAAACAGGATCTCATCGACAATCTCGGCACCATCGCCCGTTCCGGCACCGCCGCGATGATGGAGGCCGCGAAACAATCCGGTGCCGCCAAGGGCGACCTCAATCTCATCGGCCAGTTCGGCGTCGGCTTTTATGCGAGCTTTATGGTGGCGGACAAGGTAGAGGTCTTCACCCAAAAGGCGGGCGAACAACAAACATGGCACTGGGAATCCGATGGCCGTTCGGGCTATTCCATCCGTGAAGCGACCGCCGAAGAAACCGCGAACCATATTTCGGGGCGCGGCACCACCATCATCCTGCACATGAAAAAGGATGCGGGCGATTATTTGCTGGAAGACAAGATCAAACAAATCATCCTCGCCTATTCCGATCATATTTCCGTTCCCATTTATGTCGGCACGGAAGACAAACCGGTGAATGCCGCAAGCGCCCTCTGGATGCGTCCGAAGAACGAAATTACACCGGAACAATATACGGAATTTTATCACCATATCGGCCATGTTTTCGATGAACCGTTGATGACCAGCCACTGGCGCGCGGAAGGCGTGATCGAATATACATCGCTCCTTTTCATCCCCACCATGCGCCCATGGGATTTGTACGATCCTGGACGCAAACACGCGGTGCGCCTATACGTTAAACGCGTTTATATCACCGATGAAGTCTCCGCCCTTATTTACCCGTGGATGCGTTTCGTGCGCGGCGTGATCGACAGCGAAGATTTGCCGCTCAATATCAGCCGCGAAATGCTGCAACACAATCCTGTCGTGACCAAAATCCGCAGCGGCGTGACAAAACGTATTTTGGGCGACCTGAACACACTTTCCCAGAACGATCCCACTCAATTCGAAACCTTCTGGTATCAATTCGGGCCCGTGCTGAAAGAAGGTCTTTATGACGCCGTAGAACACCGCGATGATATATTGAAAGTAACACGGTTCTTTTCAACAAATGAAAACCGGAAGATTACATCGCTCGATGATTATCTTTCCCGCATGAAGGACGGGCAGAACGAAATTTATTACATCACGGGTGAGAAACTGGAAACCCTCGAACGCTCTCCGCAATTGGAGGGCTTCAAAGCGCGTGGTCTTGAGGTCCTGTTTATGACCGACACGATTGATAGTTTCTGGCTGCAAAATGTATCGGAATTCAAGGGGAAGAAATTTGTTTCCATTACCAAGGGCGCCGTTGATCTCTCGAAATTCGAACCGGCAAACAAAGCCGATGAAGAAAAAGAGGAAAACACGCCAGAGGATTTCACCTCCTTGCTCTCCATTCTGTCCGATGAATTGAAGACAGATATCAAACAGGTGCGCATTTCAAACCGTCTGACCGAATCCCCCGTCTGTCTCGTTGCGGATGAACAAGGCGTTGATATGCACATGGAACGCGTGCTGAAAGTTCAGCAGCAATATGACCCTGTCGGCAACAAACGCATTCTTGAGATCAACGACAAACACGCACTGATCAAAAAACTCGCCGGCATGGCAAATGCGGATAAAACCTCGCCTGCGGTTAAAGATGCCGCGCGCCTCCTGTTCGATCAGGCCTGTATCATTCAGGGCGAACCGGTGAACGACCCGACGTCTTTCGTGCGGCGCATGGCCGATTTCATGCAAAAAGGGTTGGCGGCTTAGATACTTTTAGCTAACAGCTTTTGTTTCGGGGCAGGCGCAAAAATCAAAGCGTACCAAACAGTACGTGCACGATGCGTGCAACGCGCCACGAAACAAAAAGATAAATGCTAAAACAGGCCCTGATGATGCCTTCTGGACATCTCTTCGATCTCGTCTTCCGAAAATTCGAAATTCTGCCCCAGTTCCTCGATCATCACATCGCGGATAATATCTTTGAGGTCATCCCCGATTTCACACCAGAGATCGAGGATAGGACGACGATAGAGAATTAAAACGTCATCGTCATTGGCAACCTTGCGCTGAACCCCACGGGAAATTTCCTTGCCGCTGCGATAAAGCGCCAACAATTCATAGGGGTCGTCAAGCTCGAATTCCGCCTGTGTGGCATCGTCGGCCACCTCCTCGCATTGAATGGCCAGGGATTCACAATGTTCCAGAATTTCTTCCGGCAGCGTTTCAAATATCTCTCGCGCCACTTCAAGAATATCGTCCTGACTGGGCGGTGCAGAAAAACTTAAATTGATGCGTTGTTGATTCATGGATTCTAGCCCCTTCATCGCGACACCCTCGGTTACTCTTTTGTTTTTATGATTCTTTTTCCAAAATACGCCCGTTCGGGCCGTTTGCCAACAATCCGCCAAGGTTTTCCCCAGTCTTAAAACACTGGCTTTCGCCGTTTGTAATTCCTAATGGTCTATTAACGATAATCGTGATAGAATCATTGCTATGGACGGAATGCCCGCAATTCTCGGTATGCAAATGGCGATCACCCAGCAAAAGGTGGCGACATCCATGCTGAAGCAATCCGCGCAAATGCAGCAGGCTGTGGTGAACATGGTTGCGGAGGCCTCACAGAACCTCGCATCCTCCGGCCGCGGACAGATCGTCAATATTACGGCTTAGGCCTTTTCGGCCTGCGGCAGGTTTTTCAAAGCTTCTTCCACATCGGCACTAAACGGATAGGAATCTTGTGCGCCTTTTTGCGTGCAACTCAGGCATGCCGCGGCAACCGCGCGGCGCAACGCTTGCCCAATCGGCATTTTTTCATGAATGGCGGCTGCAAAAGTGCCACAGAAACAATCACCCGCCCCAGTCGTGTCCACAATTTCCTCAAGCTTCATTGCCGGAACGCGCCACGCTTCGCCCTGAGCGGTAACAGCCAGCGCCCCTTTGCTGCCAAGGGTTACGATACAATTGAGCTTGCCCTGCGCGGCAAGGGCTTTTGCCACAATCATCATATCGTTCTGTTCCCAGATATCAAACGCTTCGGCCACCACACGGGCCTCATGCTCATTCACAATCAGGTAATCGATATTGTCCAGCGCCTGTTGTGTTATCTTGAAGGCAGGCGCAAGGTTGAGCATGGTTGTGGCACCACGCGTCTTGGCACGCTCCAGCAGTGCGAAATTCTCGGTCAACGGGATTTCCATCTGGAGCAAAAGGATGTTGCCGGCCTTTAGAATTTCGTCCGGCACCTGCCCCGCGCTGACATCGCTGTTTGCGCCGCTGGCCACGATAATCTGATTTTCGCCATGACGGTCCAGCATGACAAACGCCATGCCAGTCGGTAGCATATCCGATACTGCGACGCCGGATGTCATCACTTCATTGCGACGAAGATTCCCCAGAATGCGGTGTGACATGGCGTCATCGCCGACTTTGCCAACCAACGCGGTTTTCACACCTGTGCGCGCGGCGGCCAGAGACTGGTTCGCGCCCTTGCCACCGGGGCCCATATCATAGCTCGGCGCCAGAATGGTTTCCCCGCCCCTCGGAAACTCCGGCACGTTCATAATCACGTCCATATTGATAGAGCCGAAAACGATTATCATTTGCGTTTATCCATAAAATTAGGTGATGCAATCGCGCGCCTTTTGCGCGATAAGGGTATCAGTCTATCCAAAACCGCATGGGACCGCCATGGATTACAACGACCTGTTCGCCAAAAAAATTGATGCGCTGAAGCAAGAAGGCCGGTATCGCGTCTTTGCCCCGCTGGAAAGAGTCTGCGGCAAGTTTCCCAAGGCCATTTATAGCGCGCCCGATGGCTCGCAAAAAACAATCACAATCTGGTGTTCCAACGACTATCTCGGCATGGGGCAAAACCCTGTTGTGCTTGATGCAATGAAGGCCGCGGTTGACAAATTCGGCGCCGGTGCGGGCGGTACCCGCAATATTTCCGGCACGACGAAATTGCATATTGATCTGGAAGCCAGCCTCGCCGACTTGCACCAAAAAGAAT
Organism: uncultured Alphaproteobacteria bacterium; assembly: GCA_965650865.1. Lineage (GTDB taxonomy): Bacteria > Pseudomonadota > Alphaproteobacteria > Micavibrionales > Micavibrionaceae > Micavibrio_A. Next base: position 4,143 of record CBFGQF010000085.1, read on the forward strand.
CTGCCCTCGTTTTTTCCTCCGGCTATACGGCGAACGAAGGGGCTCTCTCTACCCTGCTCCGTCTAATGGATAATCCCATCGTGTTTTCCGATGAACTGAACCACGCCTCGATGATTCACGGCATGCGCTCGGCGGGCTCGGATAAAGCGATTTACCGTCACAATGATCTGGAACATCTGGAAGAGTTGCTGAAAGCGGCAGACCCATCGCGCCCTAAAATCATCGCCTTTGAATCCGTCTATTCCATGGAAGGCGATATCGCGCCGATTGAACAGATTTGCGATCTTGCCGATCAATATAATGCCTTCACATATCTTGATGAGGTTCACGCTGTCGGGCTTTATGGTCCGCGCGGCGGGGGTGTGGCCGAAGAACGGGGCCTGCTGGACCGCATCGATATGCTGGAAGGCACGTTTGGCAAAGCCTACGGCCTGATGGGTGGTTTTATCACAGGGTCTGCCGCGGCCGTCGATGCTGTGCGTTCCTGCGCTTCCGGTTTTATTTTTACAACCTCACTGCCCCCTGCGGTTCTCGCAGGCGCGCTCGCCAGTGTGGAATATTTAAAAACATCGCAAATTGAACGCCTGCGTGCGCACCGCAATGCCGCGATGCTCAAAGACCTGCTGGACAAAAACGGACTGCCTTACATGAAGGGTGAAAGCCATATCGTCCCACTTGTCGTCGGCGATGCCTTCTGCTGCAAAATGATCACGGATGTTCTGATGCGGGATCACGATATTTACGTTCAGCCAATCAATTATCCCACCGTGCCAAAGGGCACGGAAAGAATGCGCCTGACCGCCACGGCCGCGCATTCCAAAGACGATATCGAAAAACTGGTATCGGTCTTGAGCGATTTATATACCCAAAACCACGTGTTCAATTTTATGCGGGCGTAGCAACAGGCTGCGAAGCCAGCAAAACTTTCGTCAATTTTTCCGTGACTTCCGCCACGCGTGCCAATGACTGGTTGCTTGGTGGCATAACTTCAATAGAACCATTCTCACGCTTCATGGCCAAAGGCTCAACGGTCATGAAATCATTGGAACAGATCGTCAGATCGCCATAGGAATCGTATACGATAATATTGGCTGGCTTTTGCTCCATCACGGCATCAAACAATTGCGCCAGACACATATCTTCAACGCCGACAGTCTCCGGCGCATCATCGAACTTCACTGCCAAGTTTGTAGCAGACATACTCCACACCCCTTTTATTTATGGTTATGGAATTAATGTAAGAAGATTCACGCAAAAACCTCAAGCAGGAAATGAAATCGTTAAAAAGAACGAAATATTATTATTGTGCGACGCAAAACAGTTAAAGGGCAAAGGTGTTGGCCGCCTGCTCCGCCCGTTCCAAACTCTTGTCGAGCGCGGCCATGGTTTTGGCAAGGTCGGCACTGTCATCTTTCATCCATACACGAAGGACGTTGGCATAGACCAGCGTCAAACCCGTAACGCGGATGGCGCCCTTGATGCCGGATGTATCAAGCCCCGCCGCCTCCATCATCCATGCCATAGACCGTGCCAGATGCGGCATTGAAATCACGGCTTGTTTGGGATCGGTTTTGAACGATGAGAGCATGGATAAAACCGCCTCGCGGTGCTCGCCGATCACATCGAACCGTTCCATCATAATCTCGAACAAACGGTCACGCGGGTTTTCATCGGGCGATGCCGTGCCGACATTTTCCAGTACCGTGCGGTCAATCATCCGGCCATACGCGACCAGAATATCCGGCTTTTCATCGAACAGATCGGACAATTCCGCCAACGAAGCGCCGGAACGATCCGCGATATCGGCCATCGTTACCATGTCCCAGCCAATATCCGCGGCAAGGTCCAACGCGGCGGCAACGGCACGCTCTTTCAACGGTTTTTCAGGCTTGGTAACGGCTTTTTTGGGCATAATCCGCTCTTTCCGGCTTGTTCAAACGCAACATAGGGGCTACAACGCCTTTTTTCAATTGCAATCACAGTGAAAGACGCAATGACACAAACGAAATACGGCCTTCTCGCCATTGGCAATGCCCTCGCCGATGTCCTTCTTCAAGTCACCGAGGAATTCCTCGCCGAACAAATGAAAATCCATGGCATGGCCCGCAATTCCATGAACTTGATCGATGCCGAAAAAGCGATCCGTATTTACGGTGCCATGAAAAATCCGATCGTCGAATCCGGCGGCTCTGCGGGCAATACAATCGCGGGGTTTGCATCCTTCGGCGGCAAAAGCGCGTATTTCGGCAAAATAGGGAAAGACCCGCTCGGCGGCATGTTCCGCGATGCGATGACGGCGCTGGGCGTTGACCATGCGACGACGCCGGTTGAATCCGGCACGCATACGGGCCGCTGCATGATCATGATTACGCCGGATGGTGAGCGCACGATGAACACGTTCCTTGGCGCGGGCGTGGAACTCAGCCCCGCGGATATCGATGAAGACATCGTTAGAAATTCCGCCGTAACTTATTTGGAAGGCTATCTCTTCGATCCGCCGCTGGCGATGGAAGCATTCTACAAGGCCGCGCGTATCGCGCATGAGGCAGGCCGAAAAGTATCACTAAGCCTTTCCGATCCGTTCTGCGTTGGCCGTCATCGTCAGGCGTTCCTGACATTGGTGGAAGAACATGTCGACATCCTCTTCGCCAATGAAGAAGAAATCAAATCGCTTTATCAGGTCGAAACATTCGAAGAGGCCGTCGCCCGCGTCAAAGGCAAATGCGAGATTGTTGCTATCACACGCAGCGAAAAAGGCTCGGCCATCCTTCATGATGGTAAAATCACGGAAATCAAGGCCGTCCCGGTGGAGGTTGTTGATACGACCGGCGCCGGCGATCAATATGCCGCTGGCTTCCTCTATGGCTACACGGAAGGTATGAGCATCGAAGAATGCGGTCGCCTTGCAACCGCCGCCGCAGGCGAAGTCATCTCCCATGTCGGTCCGCGCCCGCTGATCAAGCTGAGTGATTTGGTTTAACTACTTCCGCATTTTGGCGATATGGCCCAGATAGGTGTCATACGTCCTGCGGTCGACACAGTAAATCACAACACGTTCCAGCCTGTGGTCGAGGGTCTCTGTAATCGCTTTTAAGGCCAGCCGGGCAAAACGGATATGTGGAAAATCACGTTTGTCGCGCCCCATGGCCGGAATGGCAATGGATTTTATGCCTTGTTCCTGCGCCATACGAATGGCGCGGCGATAGCAATTTAAAAGATCCCGGTCTTCAAAATCGATCCCGCCATCCCATTTGTCCAGAACGGCCAGAAACATCCCCTTAAACGGGGCATCATATGCGGGAACAGCAAAAACTTCGCCGCTTTTGGGTAACGTGACATTCTCCGTGATGAAAGAATCCAGCTCGGGCCCTGCCATCTTCAAGATGGCCTGATTGAGCTCTCCGCCCCATTCCAGGCCGAGATGCTGACGGTCTGGCTCATCCGCGCC
>CBFGQF010000086.1:0-7562 GCA_965650865.1 uncultured Alphaproteobacteria bacterium
GATACGTGCGCACAAGCCCGTTGGCGGGCAGTTCCAGATAGCGCGACAATTCGCCGTCATTCGTCAAGAGCAGCAAGCCTTCGGTGTTGAGGTCGAGGCGGCCGACGCTGACCACGCGGCCGATTTCGCGGGGCAGCGCATCGAAAATGGTTTTACGGCCCTTTTCATCGCGCGCGGTCGTCACAAGGCCCGCCGGTTTGTGATAGAGAAACAGCCGCGTTTCTTCCGCGGTTTTGAGCTTCTGGCCGTCTACTTCAACCTGATCACCCGGCTTTACGGCATAGGCAGGCGATGTCAGGAACTTACCGTTCACGGAAACGCGGCCCGCCTCGATCCATTTCTCGGCATCGCGCCGCGAGCACAGCCCTGCCCGCGCCATGACCTTGGCAATCCGTTCGCCTTTGCTTTCCTCGTCATTTTCCATTATTAAAAATCCTATGTCTGGAAACGACCATATCTATATGAGCGCCGCAATGGAAGAGGCGAAACGCGCTGGCGCCCTCGGCGAGGTGCCGATCGGCGCGGTTTTGGTCGATTCCGTCAGCGGCGAGATTGTCGGACGGGCGGCCAACCAGACCATTACCAATTCAGACCCGACCGCCCACGCGGAGATTATGGTCATCCGTGAACAATGTGCAAAGGTTGGGGCGCAGCGGATTCCGGGATACGATCTTTATGTCACACTAGAGCCGTGCGCGATGTGCGCGGCAGCGATTGCGTTTGCAAGAATTCGAAAACTGGTTTTTGCGGCCCAAGATCCAAAAGGCGGCGGCGTTCTGCACGGCGGAAAATTTTATGAGCAGCCGACCTGTCATCATAAGATAGAAGTAAGCCACGGCACCATGGCAGATGAAGCCGGACAAATCCTGAAAGATTTTTTTAGCTCGCGGAGATAGGGTAATTCCGTCATTGCGAGGAGCACGAAAGTGCGACGCGGCAATCCATCCCACGGTGATTGGGGCAATATTGCAAGCTGGATTGCTTCGTCGGCCTAAAGGCCTTCTCGCAATGACGAATAGGAAAGTTAAGCGGCCCTGTCCTTCAAAGCCTTTACAGCACGCCAGCCGATATCGCGGCGGCAGAAACCATCGGACCATACGATCTTGTCGACGCCCGCATAAGCTTTCTTTTGTGCCTGAGCAACATCAGCGCCGAGTGCCGTGACGTTAAGCACGCGCCCACCACTGGATATCAATTTCCCATCCGCATCGCGTGATGTGCCCGCGTGGAAAACCTTAATGTCTTCCAGAGATTCCGCTATATCGATCCCCGTGATCTCGCCGCCCTTCGCATAGGACGCAGGATAGCCTTTCGCGGCCATGACAACGGTGAGCGCTGTATCTGGCTGGAACGATAGCGCGGGAATCGTATCCAGTTTTTCGGTCGCGCAGGCGAAAAGGATTTTCAAAAGATCGTCGTTCAGACGTGGCAACATCACCTGACATTCCGGATCGCCAAAGCGAGCGTTGTATTCGATAAGGTATGGGTCGCCCTTCACCACCATAATACCCGCATACAAAATGCCTTGATACGGCACGCCGTCCGCTTCCATCCCTTTGACGGTCGGATAAATGATGCGGTCCATGATTTTTTGTTGCAGGGATGGCGTTAGTAGGTGCGCAGGCGAATAGGCGCCCATACCGCCCGTGTTGGGGCCAACATCGCCATCGCCGACGCGCTTATGATCCTGTGCCGAAGCGAATTCGAGAACGGTTTTTCCATCTGTCAAAGCAAAGAAGCTCAGCTCTTCTCCGTCCATGAACTCTTCGATAACGACTTCCGCGCCCGATGCGCCGAATGAATTGCCCGAGAGCATATCTTTGGCGGCATCGATTGCTTCATCCAATGTCATCGCAACGACAACACCTTTACCGGCAGCAAGTCCGTCTGCCTTAATAACGATAGGCGCACCGAGTTTGCGGATAAACTCTTCAGCTTTTACAATGTCTGTGAAACGCTCATAGGCCGCAGTAGGAATATTGTATTTGCGGCAAAGGTCTTTGGTAAACCCTTTGGAGCCTTCAAGACGCGCTGCACTTTGCGTGGGGCCAAAGACCGGAATGTTTTCCACCTTCATACGGTCATGAAGACCAGCGACCAGTGAGACTTCACCGCCCGCCACGACAAAATCAATCCCCTTCTCAACAGCGAATTTGGCGAGCATTTCGACATCGTCAACCGCGATGGAGATACATTCCGCAACATCTGCAATACCGGGATTGCCGGGCGCAGCATAAAGTTCGGAACAATCCGGGCTTTGCGCCAGTTTCCAGCAAAGGGCATGTTCGCGGCCACCGCCGCCGACAACAAGGACTTTCATCTATACAAGGCTCCCTAGTAAATCCGGGGGGACTATAGCCGTTATTCTTCCAGCATGACAAGGGAAGCGTTCCCGCCGGAGGCCGTGGTATTCACGGAAACCGTTTTTTCCGCCGCGAAGGCGTGCAGATAATAAGGCCCGCCCGCCTTTGGCCCCGTGCCCGACAAGCCGTTGCCGCCAAAGGGCTGGACCCCCACCACCGCGCTGATGATGGAGCGGTTCACATACACATTTCCGGCCGATACAGCATCCGCCGCCTTTTCCGCCACGCTGTCGATGCGGGTGTGAATGCCAAAGGTCAGGCCGTAACCCGTTTCATTGATCTGGCGAATGACAACGTCAAAATCAGACGCTTTATAACGAATAACATGCAGGATAGGTCCGAAGACCTCACCTTTGAGTTCAGAGAGGTCGTTGATTTCATAGGCGCACGGCGCGAAGAAATGCCCCTTGGTTTTGAGATGTTCTGCCATCGGCGCCTGCGCGATCAACCGCCCGAATCCATCGAGCGCGGTGCGGTGTTTTTGCAGAACCGCCAAGGCTTCTTCGTCGATCAAGGGGCCTATATCGGTGGAATAGAGCGAGGGGCTTCCCACCTTCAATTCCGCCATCGCGCCGCGCAGCATATCAATGATTTTATCCGCCACATCATCTTGCACGAACAACACGCGGGCGGCAGAGCAGCGTTGCCCAGCGGAACCAAACGCGCTCAGGATCACATCGTCAACGACTTGTTCCGGCAGAGAGGAAGAATCCGCGATAATCGCATTCTGCCCGCCGGTTTCGGCGATCAAAGGCACAATCGGTCCCTCCTTGGCCGCCAGCGCACGGTTGATCGACCGTGCAGCCGCGGTGGACCCGGTGAAGGCCACGCCTGCCACATCCTTATGCTGCACGATCCATTCGCCCACGCGGCCATCGCCCACAACAAGGTTCAATGCATTCTTTGCAACACCTGCCTCATGCATCATTTTGACGGCTGTCATGGCAATAAACGGTGTCTGTTCGGCAGGTTTCGCCACAACCGCATTTCCGGCCACCAGCGCGGCAACGATTTGCCCCGTGAAAATCGCGAGCGGGAAGTTCCACGGGGAGATACAAGCAAAAACCCCGCGCCCCTGTAGCAAAAGCCGGTTGGTTTCACCTGTATAAGACTGCAGCAAAATTCCATCTTCGCGGAAATCCCTTGCCCCGAGTTGCGCGTAATATCTGCAAAAATCAACGGCCTCGCGTAGTTCCGCCACGGCATCCGGCAAAGTCTTTCCCGCTTCCCGCACACATAACGCGATAAGAAGCGCGGCTTTTTCTTCATAGATATCCGCAATCCGGTTCAGGATTTCCGCACGACGGACAGAAGACACCTTCGACCATTCCGCATACCCCTTCTTGGCCGCGGCAAAAGCGCGTTCCACCACCTGTTCATTGGCGGTATAGGCTGTGCCGATGACATCGTTTGTATCCGCAGGGTTTTTAATATCGCCCCAACTGCCCGATTTATCGAACTGCCCGCCTATCAGCGAGGTTGCAAAGACCTCCCGACGTTCAAAATCCTTCTCCACTTGCTGCAATAAAGATTGTAGCGTCCCAGCATCATCAAGATCTATACCGTGTGAATTTTTGCGCCCTTCAAAGATATTTTCGGGAAGCGGGATCGATGGATGCATGGCGCCCTTGTTGATCAGCGCCGCTTCCACAGGGTCGGTGGCCAGAGTTTCCGGCGCGTAAACAGAGTCGAATACTTTGTTGACGAAGGATGAGTTCGCACCATTTTCAAGCAAGCGGCGCACCAGATACGGCAACAAATCCTTATGCACGCCGACAGGTGCATAAATGCGTACCGGTAATTCTTCGGTTTTCAGGATGTGGTCATAGAGTGTTTCACCCATGCCAAAGAGGCGCTGGAATTCAAAACCTTTACGGTTCCCCGCCGCCATCTCAATAATCGCCTGCACCGTATGCGCATTGTGCGTGCCAAACATCGGATAGATGCAGTCTCTCGCCAGCAGCAATTTCTGCGCACAGGCAAGATAAGATAAATCCGTATGGGCTTTGCGCGTGAAGACCGGATAGTCGGCGAGCCCCTTCATCTGCGCACGTTTGATTTCGCTGTCCCAATAGGCGCCTTTTACAAGACGGACCTGAATATGTTTTTGCGCACCCCGCGCGAATTCAATCAGGTTTTCGATGAGGGGAAGGCAACGTTTACCATAGGCCTGCACGGCAAGGCCAAACCCGTCCCATCCCGTCAGTGTGATATCGTCGATCACATGACGGATAATCTTGAGGGAGGTTTCAAGGCGGTCCACCTCTTCGGCATCCACCGTGAGGCATATATTATATCCCGCCGCCTGCCGGGCCAATGCCTGTAACCGGTTGGTCAGGATAGGAACGCACAAATGTTCCTGCGCAAAACTGTAGCGGGGATAGAGAGCGGATAATTTAATGGAAATGCCGGGGCGAGCTGCATCACGGCGCAGGCGGTTTTTACCGATTTCCTCGATCGCTTCGGCATAGGCCGCGAAATACGCTTCCGCATCATCCAACGTCCGCGCACCTTCACCGAGCATATCGTAAGAAAAAAGATACCCTTTCTCCCTTTCCAGATGCGCGGCATTTTTCAGTGCCTCTTCCATATTTTGCCCGATGACGAACTGGCCGCCGAGAATCTTCATCGCCTGGATCATCGCGGCACGGATCACAGGTTCCCCCAACTTGGCTAGAGGACCGTCCATCGTGGCGCGGGTGGCGTTCAATCCCATCCCCGCCATGCGCAGCATCCAGTCCTGCTCCGCCGCCTTTTCGTTGATCCATTTCGTTCCGGCAACCTTGTCACGGATCAGGGCGTTGGCAGTCCCGCTATCGGGTATGCGCAGCAACGCCTCCGCCAAACACATCAGGGCGATGCCTTCTTCGGTGTTTAGCCCGTAACTTTGGAAAAACCCTTCGATGCTTCCGGCAGGGCGCTTTGTGTCCCGCATCGCCTGAATGGTGTGCGCGGCCCTCGTGGCAATTTTCTGGGCTTTTTCGCCGTTCCAGTCGAGCGCGGCGATCAGTGAGTCCACACAGTCTTTTTCAGGTTTTGCCAGATAGTTAGAAAGGTCGTGCGGCATCGGATTCTTCGATTCCCGGATAGTTGTGATTTCATCCAACACTCTATACTATTCGGGACCATGGCAACAGACGATCTCTTCAGCGCGGCAGCAAAAAACGAAAAGCGCAGCAATGTGCCGGAAATGAGCGTGTCCGAACTCGCCTTTTCCCTAAAACGCACTTTGGAGGAAACCTATGGGCGCGTGCGCGTGCGCGGCGAATTGACAGGCCTTAAACTCGCGGGTTCGGGCCATCTCTACGGCGATCTCAAAGACGAAGAATCGGTCATCAACATCGTCTGCTGGCGCAGTTCCATGGGGCGGTTATCTGTCAGGCCCGAAGACGGGCTGGACGTCATCATCACGGGGAAGATGACGAGCTACCCCAAAAATTCCCGCTATCAGCTTGTCATTGAACAAATGGAGCTGGCCGGCGAAGGCGCGATCCTCAAAATGCTGGAGGAGCGGAAAAAGAAACTGGCCGCGGAGGGGCTGTTCGATCCGGCCCGTAAAAAGCCTATTCCCTTCTTGCCGCAAAAAATCGGGGTCGTCACTTCGCCCTCGGGCGCGGTCATCCGCGATATCATCCACCGGATTTCGGACCGTTTCCCGCGCCATCTTCTGGTCTGGCCCGTTCTGGTACAAGGCACGGGCGCGGCGGAGCAAATTGCGGCGGCCGTCAATGGTTTCAACGTCCTGCCGCCATCGCACAAACCGGACCTTCTGATCGTCGCGCGTGGCGGTGGAAGCCTTGAAGATTTAATGTGCTTTAACGAGGAAATCGTTGTCCGCGCTGTTGCTGCGAGCGGCATACCCGTCATCTCCGCCGTCGGGCATGAAACGGATACGACCCTCATCGATTATGCCGCGGACCTTCGCGCGCCAACACCGACGGGCGCGGCCGAAATGGCGGTGCCGGTGCGGCTCAATTTGTTGACACAGGTTCAAGACAACGAACACCGCCTGACCGGCGGCATGAACAGACGCCTGCAGGAATCCTCGCGCCATCTTGAAACATTGTCAGCGCGGCTCGGCGATCCCGTCCGTCTTCTGGATATTAAAACGCAGCATCTGGATCACCTGTCATCCAAGCTTTCCCATTCCTTTGACCGCGGTCTGTCACGCCATGCCCAAAAACTGGCGGGATTGATACCCCGCCATCCGCGCAGCCTGATCGAAGAAAAAGCCCGCCATGCGGCCCTTGTAGGAGACGCCCTGAAGCGGGCGGGGACGCGCTTGCTCGTCGACCCGCAAAAGCACCTCGACCACGCAGGCCGCATGCTGGAAAGCCTGTCGTTCCAAAAGGTTCTGGAACGCGGTTATGCCGTTGTGCGCGGCCCGGATGGAAAACTGGTTAGCGATGCCGATGCCGCACAAAAGCCGGATACATTAGACATCCAATTCCGTCATAACGGCCATATAAAGGTGCGCAAAGCCTGAAATTCCTTGCCTTTTCGTGCTATACTGCCATAAGAAGGTGGCTATGCGCGTTGATCTGAAGACATTGTGCGACAAATTGGGGGTCGGGTACGTCCTGTCCCCCTATGAAACCTGTCCATGGTCCGCCTATGACGGAGAAAAAGGCGTGACCTGTAGCGCCGAAGTGCGCATGAACAATGACGGCGATGAAATCGAAGCAGAGCTTCAGATGCTCTATGACGTGCCCGAAGCCGGAAAACCGCCGATCGAACAATCGATCTGGATTTTCTGCAAACCGGTTGTCGCCGGCCAATGGTCACCTACCCAGTTCCGCGTACGCGGGACCGACGAAGCCAATAGCGTTTACGATTGGGAAACGAAAAGCTGCAATTTCTTTTCGGCCTGCGTTCAGGAAATCAAGATGGACCAGATTCCCGATATCGATGCGATCATGGAAAAGGAAATGTCCGACCATGAACGTTTCAGTGGCGGACGGCGCGGCGGCGGCAGCAAAGCCCCGAAAATAAAGCCGCAGGCCTTGCTTGGCATGAAAAACGGCCGCGGGTTCTAATTGTCTCAATCAATTTTGTGCATTGCAACATAGAAGCGGGCTTCTCCACTTTTTAGACGTAGATATAATGAATGCAAAAGTATGATTCTTTTGTTTCTGCGTGCTCTTTTCATTCACATAATCAAAAACAATTCCTCTAGGACTGTGAATTACGGTACTTTTA
>CBFGQF010000087.1:0-7351 GCA_965650865.1 uncultured Alphaproteobacteria bacterium
CGAGCGCACAGACATTGCGCATCGCCGCCGTGGTGAATGATGAAGCGATTTCCATGACCGATGTCGATGATCGCATCAAACTGGTTCTGGCATCTTCGGGCCTGCCCGATAGCAAGGATATCCGTTCGAAAATTATGCCACAGGTGGTTGAAGGCTTGATCGAAGAGCAATTGAAACTGCAAGAGGCCGCCCGCAACGATCTGTCCGTAACCGAAGAAGAGATCGAGGAAGGTTTTGCCACGATTGCGGGGCAAAACAAATTTACGACCGATCAGTTCAAGCAAGTCATGAAGCGTTCGGGAATTCCCGTTAAAACACTTGAGCGCCAGATCCGTGCGCAGTTGGCCTGGACCAAGGTTGTCAAAACCGTTTACCGGCGTCAGGTCGATGTCACGCCAAGGGATGTCGATAACAGGATTGAGCGTTTGAGGAACAATATCGGCAAGACAGAATATCTTGTGTCTGAGATATTCTTGCCCATCGAAGATACAAAACGTGCGGCCGAAGTGCAGCAATTCGCAACGCGGATGGCCGCCGAATTGCAGGCGAAGAAGGCGCCCTTTGGCCCAGTCGCCGCGCAATTTTCCAAAGCAGCCGGCGCCGAAAACGGCGGCAATATCGGATGGATCCAGCAAGGGCACCTGGAGCCTGCGCTTGATAAGGTTTTGGTCGGGATGGAAGAGGGTTCGATCAGTAACCCCATCCGCACATCCGGCGGAATCTATATTCTTGCGCTGCAAAAGAAGCGCACGCTCACCGAAGAATTCATTCCTCCGCGTGAAGAACTGACCAACCAGATCGGGTTTGAACGCCTTGACCGTGTGCAGCAAAAGGCACTGCTTGATCTGAAAACATCTGCTTTTATAGACCGTCGTGTCTGATCCGGATGATCCGATCGCCGGGCTGCCACCGCTTCGCGATGTTATCCGTGAAAACGGCCTGCGTGCCGAAAAGAAACTTGGACAGAATTTTCTGCTCGATCTTAATCTCACCAGCAAGATTGCCAAAACCGCCAAGAATATACATGGTGCGACGGTGTTTGAGATAGGCCCCGGTCCCGGTGGTTTGACGCGTGCCATTCTTTTGTCGGGTGCCAAAAAACTGATCGCGGTGGAATATGATCCGCGGGCGATTGCCGCCCTCCAGTCATTGGTGGATGCGGCAGGCGGGCGATTGACGCTGATACAGGAAGACGCGCTGGTAACCGATTTGACAGAGGTTGCGGCGGCGCAGGGCGCATCTGGCCCTTATATTATTATTGCGAACCTTCCCTATAATATAGCAACGCCCCTGCTGACCGGATGGCTTGAACAGATCTATCATGCGCCGGACCGTTATGCGGAAATGGTTTTGATGTTCCAGAAGGAAGTGGCGCAACGTATTTGTGCCAAGGTAGGTGACAAGGCCTATGGACGTTTATCGATCATTTCGCAATGGCTTTGTGAATGTAAGCTCGCCTTCGATGTTCCGGCGTCGGCCTTTACACCGCCGCCGAAGGTGACATCCTCGATTGTGAGGTTGGCGCCGCGTAAATTCGAAAGCCCCCAGCCGAAATTTGAAACAGTCGAGAAACTGACCGCGATGGCCTTTGGGCAGCGCCGCAAAATGATCCGCGGTAGTTTGAAAGAATATTTGCCGCAAATTGAACAATGCAGACTTCGTCCCGATGCGCGGGCAGAAGAATTAGGCGTCGATGATTATGTGAGGTTGGCGCTGGAGATCGAACAAGCCTGATCAGAGGCCGTCTTTCAATCCGCGCACGAAGTCCGAAAGACCGCTCATGCGGTGACGTTTCAGGCGTTCGGCATCAAGAATCAGTTGGGCCTGCTGGATGGCCACTTCGATATTGTTGTTGATCAGGACGTAATCATATTCGGAATAGTGGGTCATTTCATCCGCCGCCTTGTCCATGCGGTGACGAATGGTTTCTTCATTGTCTTGTGCCCGTGAACGAAGGCGGCGTTCCAGTTCCTTCGCACCGGGAGGCAGAATGAAAACGGTGACGAGGTCATCACGGGCTATTTCGCGCAGTTGTTGCGTGCCCTGCCAGTCTATGTCGAAGATCACATCCTGTCCGCGTTGCAGCGCCTCTTCGACCGGCTGGCGCGGTGTGCCGTAATAATTGCCGAACACCTTGGCGTGTTCCAGCATCTCGCGGTTATCGACCATTGCGTTGAATTCGGGAATATCGACAAAATAATAATCCTGTCCGTCAATTTCTCCCGGGCGGCGCGGGCGTGTCGTGGCGGAAATCGAAATGACCAGATCCGGATTGTTTTTCAAGAGCGCGCGCGTGATTGTGGTTTTCCCTGCTCCCGAAGGGGAGGATAAAACAAACATAAGGCCGCGGCGTTGCAGGGACGTCATTTCCATTGTCTAACTCTTACTCGAATAGGTTGACCCATTTTAACGGGCCTTGCCGGACCGTGAAAGCCCGCATTTGAATTTTTGTAGCGGGATGATAGGTTTATCCCATGTCTCATTCAACAAAAACACCAAAATCTATCCTGATTACCGGTGCCTCCAGCGGGATCGGCCGCGCCCTCGCCCTTCATTATGCGGGGCCAGGCACTTTTCTGGCGCTGTCAGGCAGAAATGCGGATCGGCTGGAGGGTGTCGCCACCCTCTGCAGGCAAAAAGGCGCCGAAGTTGCGACCGAAATAGTCTGTGTTACCGATCGGGGCGGAATGGAGGCGTGGATAAAACGGATAGATGATCTCCGCCGCCTCGACCTTGTGATCGCCAATGCCGGCATATCCGGCGGGACGGGGACATGGGGCAGCAGTGAGCGGCCTGAACAGATCCGCCAGATTTTCGATATTAATCTCTACGGCGTTCTCAACACGATTGGCCCTATACTGCCCCGGTTTGAAGAAAGACGGGAGGGGCAGATTGCCATGATCAGTTCTCTTGCCGGTTTTCGCGGGATGAGCGGCGCCCCGGCCTATAGCGCCTCCAAAGGAGCAGTCCGTTTTTACGGGGAGGCGTTGAGAGGCGCACTGGCAGAAAGCGGCGTCCGGATCAATGTCGTTTGCCCCGGGTTTGTGCGGTCCGGCATTACCGACCAGAATGACTTCCCTATGCCATTTTTTATGGAAGCGGAACAAGCGGCAGCCATAATTGCCAAAGGGTTAGCCAAGAATACCGGCCGAATAGCTTTCCCCTTGCCAACCCATCTTGCCTCCTGGTTCATTTCGGTTTTGCCCGACGCGCTTGCGCAAAAAATCCTTCGCCGCCTGCCCGCCAAACGGTAGGAAGTATAATTGTTTGATGCGGCTTGGGATTTTTAAGACATGTGTCCTAAAAGTCGTTGATTCTTACAAAAAAATACGTCATGTATTGCGTAAGTGCATACAACCTATATTATAATGTACTTATGTTATAATCTTGGTATAAAGCACTTTTTGCAGTATGCGTATAAAAACAGTAATGTGTACCGTTATTACTTATAGTTGATTTTTTAGGCCAACCTACGGGGGTGTGCCAGAGATGGATCTAAACAATTTACAAAAGCAATCCGACAAGGCTTCTGCCTTGCTTAAGGCGCTCGCCAACGAAAAGCGCCTGATGATTGTCTGCATACTTTCGAATGGTGAAAAGAATGTTGGCGAGCTGGAAGAATTTATTGGCCTTAGCCAATCAGCTCTGTCACAGCATCTGGCACGGCTTCGCCGCGACAATGTCGTAGAAACACGGCGTGAAGCGCAGACAATCTATTATTCGATCAAAGACCAGTCCGCGATTGAATTGCTAGGTTGCCTAAAGAATATCTACGCGTCCCAGACTGAATAGTCCTTCAGGCTTTTCCAGACGGTTTCTGTATCCAAATTTTTCAGATCATCGCTTTGTAGCGTATGGACGGAATCGCCGCATGGCGCATGACGCACAGGATTGCTGTGTTTGGAAAAAAGAACGAGTGTTGGAATTCCTGTCGGTGCAATCATATGCATCGGGCCTGTGTCGTTCCCGATCGCGCCCTCCGCCTTCCGCGCCAGCGCGACAATATCGAATAGGGATGTCTTGCCGCAAAGATCGAGCGCGCCGGGACAAAGGGCGATTATATCGCGAATTATATCTTGTTCAGCAGCGGTACCGATAAGAACAGGCTGTATATTGTTGCCAAGAAGCCTGTGGGCAATCGCGGCATAATTTTCCGCAGGCCATCTTTTTTCCGGCCGCGTCGGGGCCGATCCCGGCACGATCAGGACATAGGGTTCTTTGATGCCCTGAAAATCATCACGTCCTGTAATCCATTCCATGCGGTCAATTGTGATATGGCTGATTCCTGCAAGACCTAATGTTTGGCGATGGCCTTCAAAGCCAGAGCCAGCGGTGCGATCCGGGGACGTGTTGCGTATGGCCGCGCCTTTTGCAATGCCTACCCAAAAAGGTTTCGGCGAGGGCAGGATGTTAAAGTAGAGCTGTGTGCGGTCATTGTTTTGAAGATCATAAATGCGATCAAATGCAGCATTCCTCATCCTGTTCCGCAAGCGTAGCCATTTGCCGAGCTGATAAAATTTCGGACGCTCGTCAATCCATACATCATCGAAGTATCCGGATTGTTTGGCCAGTGACAGGAAAGGCGCGGTCGTAAGCAATGTTATGTGTGCATCCGGGTGGTGCCTGCGGATGGCAGCCATAGGTCCTAGTGCTTGAACAAAATCTCCAAGGGCGCCCAGTTTGATAACCAGTATGGAATGACCGGCCATCTTACTCAGCGGCCTGTTTCAGGATCGCTTCGTGGTTTGACACGGGTGATGGTATCGTTCCGTATTTTTCACCCAGCAATTCGGCATAGACATTCATGGTTTCGTCAACCATGTGCTCGCGGGTGAAATGATTTGCCACATGCTGCATGGCGCGGTTGGCCATCAAGGCCCTTTCCGTTCCGTCCATATCGAGGGCTTCTGCAATGGCCTTGGCCATAGATTCGGAATCGTTTGGCGGGACAAGCCAGCCGGTCTTGCCGTCAAGCACGGTTTCCATCGCCCCGCCATGATTGGTTGCAACGATGGCGCGTCCCATCGCCTGTGCTTCGATCGGCACGCGGCCAAATCCTTCGGGATCGGTGGAGGCCGACACGACAACGGTGGACAGTGTATAAGCCGCCGGCATATCGTTGCAATGACCTATGATGCGCACGCGGCCTTCCAGATTTTTTGCCGCGATGGTTTCTTCCAGTTCCTGACGGTATTCCGTGCGGCCCTGATCATCGCCTATTAAAACGCAGAACACATCCTCGCGGTTCAGTTTGGCAATGGCATCAATCAAAACATGATGGCCTTTCCAGCGCGTGATGCGTCCAGGCATCATGACGATGGTGCAGCCATCAGGCAGGCGCCATTCATTCGAAAGTTTGATCAGATGGAGAGGCGCTACGCTGGATGGATGGAATTTCTCCAGGGCCACGCCGCGGTGAATAACGCGAATGTTCTTTTCGTCGATCTGGTAATTTTTAAGGAGGTAGTCTTTCACGTAGTTTGATATCGCAATAACGCGTTCACCCTTTGCGATGGATGAATTGTAAAAACGTTTTACATTGCCCGATATATTGAAAGGCGCGTGACATGTCGTCATGAATTTCGCAGAGGTGCCGGCGCATGCCTTCCATGCCGACCATGCCGGGGCGCGGGATCGGGCATGAACAATATCAACATTGTGTTTTTTGATCAGTCTTCGTAGCCGTCCGATATTCTTCCACATGATGAGAGGGTTTTTGCTATGAACCGGAAGATCGATATGGATGCTTCCGCCGCGCAGCAATTCGGGAATGCGCGTGCCGCCATTGCTGACGACTATTGATGTTGCGCCTGACCTTACGAGTTCCGCGGCAACATCGATGCATCCTTGCTCTGCCCCGCCCGCACCAAGCGATGGAATAACCTGCATCACCACAGGTGTCTTCTGCTGGACAGAATTTTTGCGAAGTATACTATTGATCATGGCTTGCATGGCTTATCCTGACATCAATGCGGCATAAGAATTAGCACAACCTGAGAGTCCCAGACAAAAAGAAAAAGGAAGCGGGTCGAAAATGTCTGTTATCTTTTTAGAACGGGGCGGTAAGCCCGGCCTTGCCTATCTCTATCAGCCTGGATTCAATCCTTCATTGCCAATGGTTGTCTTTCTCCATGGTTTCCGGTCGGATATGATGGGAACCAAGGCCGAATTTCTGGCACAGGAATGTGAACGGCGCGGGCAGGCCTATCTTCGCTTTGATTACAGCGGGCATGGACGTTCCGATGGTGAATTCCGGAATGGCACGGTAAGCCAGTGGCTTGAAGACGCGCTGGATATGATTGCGCTGAGGACAAAAGGCCGGATCATCATCATTGGCTCATCAATGGGCGGATGGATCGGCCTGCATGCGGCGCTTCAAAACCAAAGCCGTCTTGCCGGTTTTATCGGCCTTGCCGCCGCGCCGGATTTTACGCGCTGGATCAGGGACGGCCTCACCCCCCAGCAACGGGAAACATTGTCCCGTCAGGGGGTTATAGAGATCGAGAGTGAGTATGGCGAGCCTTATCCGATTACACAAAAATTTCTGGATGACGGTGAGAGTGTATGCCTGCTTGACCGCCCCATTCCTATAAACGCGCCTGTACGTCTCATGCAAGGAATGAAGGATGCGGACGTACCCTTCGAAACTGCCCAGAAAATTGCCGATGCCCTGACGAGCACCAACAAGCAGGTGTATTTGCGGCCCGATGGAGACCACCGCCTGTCGACGGAAGAGGATCTTGCGTTGCTTGCGTCGCTGATGGACGAATTGTCCAATAGCGGCCGTCATTAGCGGCGCTTGTATTTCAGCCGGTTCTCCTTGTCATGATCCTTGAAAACGCCGTCATATTTGTTGGAGATATTGATTGGTTTGCCCAAGCGCTGTCCGCGATAAGGCGGGAGGCCGGTTATCCAGGCCATCATGAGATAAACGATAAAAAGAGCGGGCGGTATAAGCGCAAGCACGAAAGTGTATTGCTGTAAAACCGGGTCCATATAAGTTTTCCAGCTTTCCTCGCCCATCGTGGTTCGCATATTTTCATAAAGTGAAGGGGCGTGGGTGACCAGCAAATAGCCGGCATCGCTGATCTGATAAGCCTCGGGGTCAATATCCAAAGCTTCCAGCCGGGCTTTTTTCTGCGGATCGGCCATATAATTTACGTAAAAGTCGTGTCCTATCGCCGCAAAAAAGGGCAAAAGCAATATAAAGAGCCAGAGTTTAGCGGTTCCACCCATGATGAGGCTTTCCAGATTGATGAAGAACGACAAGCCAGCCCGAGAGAATCAGGCTCCTTTTCATTCAATCACATATGGCCTTATCCGCCAAGAACCGAAGCGTCCCCTATGGAAA
>CBFGQF010000088.1:0-7199 GCA_965650865.1 uncultured Alphaproteobacteria bacterium
AACCTTTTCTACCTGTTCGGCCAGACAGAATTCCACCTGATCCAGTTCAACCGCGCCGCTTTCGATTTTCGCAAAATCTAAAAGATCGTTGATCAGTTCCAAAAGATTGTCCGCACTGATTTTCAACGTGCCCACAAATGTCTTTGCCTTTTCCGGTAAGTCGTCCATGGATTGCAGCAAATTCGCAATACCGATGACGGCATTCATGGGCGTGCGCAATTCGTGGCTCATATTCGCGAGGAATTCGTCTTTCTTTTGTGCGGAATCCTGTACGGCTTTTTCGGCGTTGATCCGCTCAGAAATATCACGGGCGATTTTCGAGGCACCGATGATGACGCCTTCCCTGTCACGGATCGGTGACACTGTTACCGAAACGGGGACGAGCGTACCGTCTTTCCGACGGCGCCATGTTTCAAAATGGTCGATCCTGTTGCCGCTGCGTAGGGCCGATATGATCTTGTCTTCCTCGTGCAACCTGTCTTGCGGGATAATCAGGGTAATATGCTTGCCTACGGCCTCCGTTGCGCTGTAACCAAAAATGCGCTGGGCAGATTTGTTCCACGATGTGATGAAGCCATTCATGTCCTTGCTGACAATCGCATCATCGGAGTTTTCGATAATCGCTGCCAGATAAACCTGGGCCTCGATCGTCGGCGGGAGTCTTATATCATTTTCCATACGCAAAGCTTAAATTATTAAACGGCAGGGGTACATGATAAATGAAGGGGGATGGGTTTCGTTCCCGAAAAAAATGGCCCAAGCAAATATTATGGGGCTAAGGGGCTTGCCGTGGCTATAGAACATGGTCCAGCGCGCCGTAAATAGCGGCGAGTTGGGTTTGCACGGCCTGCTCGTGATGGGCCGCCGGGCACACCTCGGTCACGGCGACAAGGCGGGCATAGGCGCCAAGGTAATGGCGCATCAATCCCGCCTTGGGCGGGGATATCAAAATCCCGCCGTCATTGACGATATCCAGAATTTTCTGTTCCGGCGCAATCGGCGATATCTCCGATACTCTATTCACAATGGACTGGGCGAATTCACGCTGTAATTCGGTTTGCCATTCCATGCGGCCCTGATTGATCATCAGGTGGAACCCTTGCGGCATCGCGTTGATCTGTTCTGTCGTCGGCATCTCGCTGCCAAAACGCTCGGCCCGCAAAACACGCAGGTCCTTATCCCTCTCGTTGGTTTCATGCAGGTCGATGGCGGCGGCAAACACCGCGCCTTCGGATTTGATGGATGTCATGAAGGCCACGCATTCGTCGATCTGAACGATATCTTTGGAATCAGAAAAATTGCGGTTCACATCCTCGGCCTGCCAGTTCCAGCGCTGGTCATATTCATAGCCCCACGGGCTGATACACGGATAGACAATGAAATTGAATTGATCCGACAGGCGCGGCGCATCCTCTTCAAGGAACCGTATCGCGGCCTCCACTCCGCTCGGCTCGTATCCATGCACACCTCCGGTGATCAGGATATTCGGCTTGCCATTGCGCACATCACCCACGGTAACGCGCAAGGCATCGTAATCTTCATGTGGCGTGTGGATCGTCCCGTAACTCTCAAGCGTATGGACATTGGCGGGGAGCCGCATCAGACGCGAGACGACATCCGCCTGATAGTCACGTATATTGCCTTGCGCATCGACGCCCAGATACCAGGCGTATTTCTGCGCCTCGCTCCAGCCTTTGGTTTCCGGCACGGCAACGGTTTCATTCATGCACAAACCATAACATCATTATGGAATTGCACCAGAGTTTTTATCTTTCCCCTTGAAATATAAGAGGTTTGAGATTTAAGTGCCTGCACCATGCCCCTGCCAAAACTCTCGTTCGATGTCCTGAAAATCCGTGAATTCCGGCTGATGCTGTTCACGCGGATGTTTTCGCTATCGGCGTTGCAGGCACAGGGCGTCATCATCGGCTGGCAGATTTACGAGAAAACGCGCGATCCGCTGATGCTCGGTTTAACGGGACTGGTAGAGACCGTGCCCGCCATCGCCTGCGCGCTCTTTGCCGGATATGTCGTTGATCATTCGCGGCCCCAGCGCGTCTATCTTTACTGTCTTCTCGCGCTCGCCATCAACACGGCCATTTTGTTTTTGATCGGCAGCGGTCTGCTCCCGCTCGAAAAAAATGCGTTCCTCTGGCTCGCCTATATCGCGATATTCGTATCCGGCCTTGCACGGTCTTTCATCATCCCCTCTTCTTTCTCGCTGCTGGCGCAGATCGTGGCCAAACGCGATATGCCGGCGGCGGCAGGGTGGATGAGCACAGGGCATCACGCGGCCTTCATCATCGCACCGGCGATAGGCGGAATCATCTATGGCGGCTATGGCGCGCTCGCCGCATGGTCTTTCCCGCTCTTCCTGATGATGGCGTCTTTCTTCCTGATCTTCGGAATCAAACCCGCCCCCTATACACCCGGCAAGGTGCGGGAACCGGCCCTTAAAAGCATCCGCGAAGGCTGGGCCTTTATCATGAAAACCCCCGTACTCCTCGGCACCATGTCGCTCGATATGCTGGCTGTCCTGTTCGGCGGCGCAATTGCCCTCCTCCCCGCCTTTGCCGAAGAAATCCTGGCGGTCGGCTCCGAAGGGCTTGGCGCGCTGCGCGCTGCTCCGGCTGTTGGCGCACTTGCGATGGCCCTTTATCTTGCGGTGCGCCCGATGCAGGTCATCAAATTCAAAACAATGCTCTGGGTCGTGGCCGGTTTTGGTGTCTCCATGATTGGCTTTGGCCTCTCCAACATTTTCTGGCTCTCGCTGGTTTTCCTGACACTCTCCGGCATATTCGATTCCGTCAGTGTCGTGATCCGCCAGTCCCTGATGCAATTTCTAACGCCCGACCATATGCGGGGGCGCGTTTCATCGGTCAGTTCCATGTTCATCATTTCCTCGAACGAACTCGGCGCGTTTGAATCCGGCGCACTGGCAAAACTTGTCGGCATCGTGCCATCCGTCGTTCTTGGCGGGCTTGGCACATTGGCGGTCACGGCATGGGCCACCCTCAAATACCCGGACATGCGGGGGATGGTGATCCGCCCTGAAGACACCCCTTAAAACGAAGGTTAGAGACTGTTTTGCCGTATATTTTTGATGGCCGGGGTGGATTTTTGACCAATCGGTCTATTTCAATCACAGCGTTTCATGGTATTGTGTGACGCACAACCAAGGATCAACCGGAGTAATAGATGACAAAACAAAGACTTATCACCCCCGTGCTGCTCGCGGCATTGCTCTCCGGCTGCTCCCTGATCCCGAATTACGAACGCCCTGCGGTTGAAACACCGACCAGCTGGAGCGAGATGGAGGCCACGGCCTCGCAACCGACCATTATCGCCAAGAACTGGTGGACAAATTTTGACAGCGCCGAGCTCAACAAACTGATGGAACAGGCGCTCGTCAACAACAACGATATTGGCGCTGCCGTGCAACGCATCGAACAGGCGCGGGCGACATTGCGCACAACATCTTCCACCCTGCTGCCCAATGTGGATGGCACGGGCTCCATTACCCATCAAAATATCCGTGCGCCTAATGCCGCGGGCGGTGACAGCAACGACACGGGATATCTCGCGGGCGTGAATGTTGCCTATGAACTTGATCTGTTCGGCCTGAACCGCGCGAATGTCGAATCCGACGAAGCAGATTTGCGCGGGACCGAATATGCGCGTGATGCGCTTGCACTCGTCGTGATGGGCGATGTGGCCAAAACGTATTTTAATGTGCTGAACCTTCAGGAACGCCTCAGCATCGCCGATCAGAATTTGAACAGCGCGCGTGAATTGCTCCGCATCGTTCAGGCCCGTTATGATGCCGGCGCGACAACGCTTCTCGATGTTTCCCAGCAAAAATCCGATCTGGCGACCAGCGAGGCAAACCGCGCCCTGATCGAAAACCAGATGAAGATTGCGAAAACATCGCTTGCCGTGCTGGTCGGCGTTCCACCACAAAACCTGACCGTAACGGGCAAGGATCTCCGGGCCCTGCCGGTCCCTTCCGTGGCACCGGGACAACCATCCACGCTGCTTGAACGCCGCCCTGATATTCGTCAGGCGGAAGCCTCTCTTGTCGCCGCCAATGCCGATATCGGCGCGGCGCGCGCGGCGTTCTTCCCGAATATCACGCTGGGCCTCGGCGGCTCAATCGGTGCCACGCCGTTCGATGACCCGACGACCAAAATCTTCTCGCTGGGCGCGGACCTTCTTGCTCCGATTTTCAGTGCGGGCCGCCTCGAAGGCAATCTGGAACGCACGAAGGCGCGGCGCGCCGAACTGGCGTACAACTATCGTCAGGCCGTTCTCGTATCGTTCAAGGATGTGGAAGACGCGCTTTCGAGCATGAAGGCCGCGACCGCGCGTGAAACATCGCTTGAAACCGCGATGAACGAAGCGCGCACGGCCTATAACCTCTCGCAGCAACAATATGATGCGGGCGCGATCGACTTCCAGATATTGCTTGATGCCCGCCGCACGAAACTGCTGGCGGAAGACAATTATATCCAGACGAAAAACGACCGCCTTGCGGCGGCGGTGGACTTGTTCAAGGCGCTTGGCGGCGGCTGGTATGAAGGCGAAGCCGCGCCCGTTGCGGCACCTGTCGTAACACCTGCGCCTCCAGCATCTGTAACGCCAACATCCGTTGTTCCCACAACGCCGCAACCTGTTGCACCGCTCGAAAATCCAAACCGCATTTGATAAAAAACCCGGCATTCGCCGGGTTTCTTTTCCTTATGCCGCCTTCTTATGCGTATCCTTCGCGGACTGCAAAACTTGAAAGATCTTGGAAAGATGCGCGGGTAAATCACCCGGCCAGCGTGCTGTGATAAACTGGCCATCCCGCACACACTCTTCAAAGACGTAAGATGCACCTGCATCTTCCATTTCATCTTCACATTCAGGCCATGCGGCGATGCGTTTGCCCTCGATCACGCCCGCCTTGGCAAGCAATTGCGGACCATGGCAAATCGCGGCCACCGGCTTGCCGGTCATGACAAAATCCTGCACGAATTCAACGGCCGGTTCATGGCTTTTCAATTTTTCAGGCGCCTTGCCGCCGGGAATGTAAAGAAGCTCGTAATTGTTCGGATTGGCATCGGGAATGATCATGGTATCGGATAATCCCGCGCCGTTCTTGCCTTTGAATCCCTTGCCGTCCGGCGTAATCACATCGACCTGATACCCCGCTTCGCTGAAACGGTAATAAGGATAGAAAAATTCCTGATCTTCCGTACCGTCGGCGGTGAGCATCACAATGCGCGCCTTTGCGTTCTGTACGGGGCTGGATACTTTAAAAATGTCATCCGGGGCTTTGTGGTCTGCCATGATCATCCTCCTTGCTGAATTGGAATTAGGATCCATCCAACATATGGCGCCGCTTTTGGGTTCCCGCACACAAAACGGCGGCCGTTTGACGGGCCGCCGCTCCTCCTTCGGGGGAAGGATTTTTATATTCCTTAATGATCCACGGCGCCGCTGATGCCGATCCCCGTCTGGGCGCGGACATATTGCGTATCGAACGCCGCACGATCGATATGGGCCCGATCCGATTTATCGGTGACCGAGAAGAACCATATCCCGAGGAACGCCAGAGGCATGGAGAAAATCGCCGGATATTCATAGGGGAATATCGGCGCTTCATTGCCCAATACGGCCACCCAGACGGTCTTGCTGAGCACAACCATCACGATGGTGGCAATCAGGGCAAGCCCCCCGCCCATCACCGCGCCGCGTGTCGTCATGCCACGCCAGTACATGGAAAGCAGGATGATCGGGAAGTTGGCGCTGGCCGCAATCGCAAAGGCAAGGCCGACCATGAACGCGACGTTCTGCTTCTCGAACAGGATGCCGAGAAAGATGGCAAGCACGCCAAGCGCCACAGTTGCCATCTTGGATACGCGCAGTTCCTTCTTCTCATCCCTCGCGCCCTTGGCGAACACATTCGCATAAAGGTCGTGCGAAATGGCGCTGGCCCCGGCAAGCGTCAGGCCCGACACCACCGCAAGGATGGTGGCGAACGCGACCGCCGAGATGAAGCCGAGCAGAAGGTCACCGCCTACGGCGCCGGCGAGTTGCACCGCCGCCATGTTCGACCCGCCGATCAGGGCACCCTTGTCATCGACGTAAGTCGGGTTGCCCGTCAGGAAGACGATGGCCCCGAACCCGATGATGAAGGTCAGGATATAGAAATATCCGATGAAACCCGTGGCATAGAACACGGATTTGTTGGCTTCCTTCGCGTCCTTCACGGTGAAGAACCGCATCAGGATGTGCGGCAGACCGGCGGTCCCGAACATCAGCGCAAGGCCGAGCGAAATCGCGGAAACAGGGTCGCTCACTTGTGCGCCCGGTTCCATGATGCCCTGTCCTTTCGGATGCTTGGATACGGCGTCCGTGAACAGCGCCTCGGGATTGAACCCGTATTGCGCGAGCACGAGGATCGCAACCAACGTTGCACCACCAAGCAGCAGGATCGCCTTGATCAGCTGTACCCAGGTCGTCGCCAGCATCCCACCGAACGTGACATAGGCGATCATCAGAACGCCAACGATAACAACCGCAGATGTATAGGGCAGATGGAACAAAACCTCGATCAGCTTGCCCGCTCCCACCATCTGCGCAATCAGATACAGGATCACGGTGGACAGGGAACCGCACGCCGCGAGAATACGGATCGGTTTTTGCCGGAACCGGTACGACGCAACGTCAGAGAAGTTATATTTTCCTAGGTTGCGCAAAGGCTCCGCGATGAGGAGCAGGATAATCGGCCATCCGACAAGGAACCCGATGGAATAAATAAGACCATCGAATCCGTTCATATAAACCATCCCGGAAATACCAAGGAACGATGCCGCGGACATATAATCGCCCGCAATCGCAAGACCGTTTTGCATCCCCGTGATCTGCCCGCCGGCGGAATAAAAATCCTTGGTGGACCGGGTGCGTTTGGACGCCCAATAGGTAATCATTAAAGTTACACCGACAAACAGGCCGAACATGATGACGGCTGTGACGTTCATATTTTCAATCATCTTTTCCATGGCCGTCACCCTTTGTATTTCTGCTGGATTTTTATAAGCAGGTCTTCAATCTCCCTGTTCGCCTTGCGGACATAAATGCCCGTGATGACGAAGGTGGAGAAGATGACGCCAAGCCCTATAAGAATGCCGAGGGTCGTAACCCCTTCGCCGATA
>CBFGQF010000089.1:0-7196 GCA_965650865.1 uncultured Alphaproteobacteria bacterium
TCCGTCGAAGAAAAGTTGGTTCTCGACGACCATATCGAAAAGCGTGATGCGGATGGATTGAGATTACAAAAAGGAAAGGCGGCAGAATTTTTGACACAGTTGATGGCCGTAGAGGGATCCGTCGATCGCGCCATGACAACGCTTTCTTCTATCGCCCTGCCGCCGAAGGCCGCCGCCGATATCAAAAGACTGATGGATGTTGCTGTAGGGCTCCGTGCCGCGATCGATGTATACGGGCTTAAAGATGTTCAAATTACCATTGATCCTCTGGAGCGGCGCGGATTTGAATATCAAACGGGCGTGAGCTTTACTCTCTTTGCTCTCGGTGCGCACGGGGAACTGGGCCGTGGCGGGCGCTATAATGTCAGTCTATCAGGCGAAACCGCTACGGGATTTACGCTGTATATGGATTCGATCCTGCCGGTTTTGCCGTTCAAACCGCAACCGGTACCGCAAGCTGTGAGCGTAAAGAATGGCTGGGCAGGGATTAAATCCGTTCAAGATCAAGGGGTTGTGGCTGTTAGAAAATAAGATATTCCGGCTATTGACGTAATTACGAAACCCTTATTAGATAAAGCCCTGATAAAAACGGGTTGAGAGTGAAATGGGTAAAAGAGACGTTTGGACCGAAGAGCAAAAATCCTATGTGCGCAAGGCCTTCGAGGCCAAGGCGAGCCGGACCTCCATCGTCAAAGGATTGAAAGAGGAATTCAATTCTATTCGCACCGAAGCCGCCGTGGGGGCGCTCATCAATAAATTGCGTCACGGCAATGACAACCCCAAGCCGGGTAAATCGGGCCGCCGCAACTTTGTGCGGAAGGCCAGCGCGAAATCGGTAGACGAGATCAGGAAATCATCAAAAGCGATCATTCTGGATATTCCCGAAGTTGAGCGTTTAAAATCCATCCGCACAGGGCAGTTGGCCTATCATCCGGAGTGTGGTGTTGTCATCAGTTATGGCATCACCAATATTGATGGATATGGTGAAGTGGTGCATCTCGAAGAGGTTTACCCACTTAAAAGCGCTAAGCGATTTATGACGCCCAAACATAAGATTGAATCCAAAAACATGCGCATGGTCCACAGCAAAGCGACGATGGAGAATATATTACGCTTTCTGGCGAGCGATCCCGATATCCCCAATATCAGCGGCAGGACAAAAGACAAAGTTGATTATATGCAGGCGCTTTTGCGTGATAGCTCCATTAAAAGCCAGATAGAGGCTGTCTTGAGAGTTTATAGTGATAAAAGTCCATCAAAAGGGTCGTATCTGGAATTGGGCATGGATGCGCTGCATAGGCTTTCGGGTGAATACGCAGCCGCGACCGGAACAGATTTCAAAGTTTCCGAACAACGTTTCCGGCAGGCTCTAGGCCTTAAAACCGCTGCGCAGCTTGCCGTTCAATATCCATCGACGGAGTGGGCACCGGCCTGATTTAATCCTTGGCAAACCCTGTCAACTTCTCTAATACTGGGCCGTAAAAAACCAGCTTTCAGGGAGTGTTATCATGGCCAATGTCGCGGTTGTCGGCTCGCAATGGGGTGACGAAGGAAAAGGCAAAATCGTTGATTGGCTGTCGAGCCGCGCCGATGTTGTCGTCCGGTTCCAAGGCGGTCACAATGCTGGCCACACACTCGTCATTGATGGCGTAACCTACAAACTCGCGCTGCTGCCTTCCGGTATCGTCCGCAAAGGAAAACTTTCCATCATCGGCAACGGCGTGGTCGTCGACCCATGGGCATTCCTGTCGGAAGTTGAACGCACGCAGGCACAAGGCGTCGAGATTACCCCGCAAAATCTGATGATCGCGGAAAACGCAAACCTGATCCTACCGCTGCATGGCGCAATCGACCGCGCGATGGAAGAGGCACGCGGCGATAAAAAGATTGGAACGACAGGGCGCGGTATTGGCCCATCCTATCAGGACAAAGTGGCGCGCCGCGGCCTTCGTATTTGCGATCTTGAGCATTCCTCCATCGTCAAAGAAAAACTGGAAGCGCTGGTCAGTTATAACAACGCATTGATGCGCGGTTTCGGCTGGGATGAAATCAACGCAGGTGAAATTTACGACCAGTTGATGAATGTCGCCGACAAAGTTTTGCCTTACGCAGGCGTTGTCTGGAAACGTCTTGATGAAGCGAAATACAAAGGCGAAAAGGTTTTGTTCGAAGGCGCGCAGGGCCATATGCTCGATGTCGATCATGGCACCTATCCTTATGTGACTTCCTCCAATATCGTGGCGGCACAGGCCGCCGTTGGCGCGGGTGTTGGTCCGAAATCCATCGGCTATGTCCTCGGCATCACAAAGGCCTATACAACCCGCGTTGGCTCCGGCCCGTTCCCGACAGAATTGTTTGACGATATCGGTGAAAAGATCGGCACAACAGGCCGCGAGTTCGGTACCAACACGGGCCGCAAACGACGCTGCGGCTGGTTCGATGCCGTTCTGGTCCGTCAAGTCGTGAAGACAGGCGGGATCGATGGGATCGCGCTTACAAAACTTGATGTGCTCGACGGATTTGACGAACTGAAAATCTGCGTTGGTTATGAACTGGATGGCAGCCGTATCGATTACTTCCCGGCATCACAGGTACATCAGGCGAATGTGAAGCCGATCTATGAAACTATTCCGGGATGGAAGGAAAGCACATACGGTGCCCGCAGCTGGGCCGATGTCAATGCGTCTGCCATCAAATATATCCGCCGTATCGAAGAATTGATCGATGCGCCGGTGACGTTATTGTCCACCAGTCCAGAGCGCGATGACACAATCCTGATGAACGATCCGTTCTTTGGCTAATTTTTGATTGCTGTCGTCCTTGTCCACCGCTTCGCTCCGTAGGGTCGACAGTTTTACGTCGATATAATCGCTAGATTGGACATTTCGGTTAATCCGTTTACAATAGGTTAAGCCTATTCGGGCATTCTAAGGGTGTAGAAAACCCTAACTATTGGTTTACATATAATATGACAGATGTTGCGGTTCAGGATGAACCGAAAGAAAAAGCCGATTTGCCCGCTACCGGGAAGGATCAGTCCCTTTCCGGAGAAGTCACGTTCAATCAGGACATCGTCATCTTTTCCGGTACCCGTATTGCCCATTTGGATAAGGGGCCAGTCAAGGCCTATGCCGCCCGCGGCATGGATAACGCCCCCCCCAATCTTTATGCTATGATCTGCGAAGACCATTTAACGCCGCGCACATCATACGCATCGAATTATGCCGCCATCATCAATCCATCGTTGGCGCGCCTTATCGCGTGGGGGCCTGTCAACTGGCCCTTGTCGGGTGGTCGTCAAAAATTCTGCTTCATCTTCGAGAATAATCTGGGACAGCCGCTAAAACTGGACGATGCGCAAGGCGGTCTCGGCATGCGGCAGGAACAGGTTTTGTCTGCGTTCGTCCGGCCTATGGTCAATATTCTGACTGACATGCGCGATAAGGATATGGTGCATGGTTGTATTCGTCTATCGAATATTTACGGCGGGACGACCCGCACATTGGAGCGCGCAATTCTAGGCGAATGCCTCTCTACACCGGTTTCATCACAAATGCCCGTGATTTATGAAACAGTGGAGCGCGCGATGGCGAGCCCCACGGGACGCGGGCCCGGCACGATGGCGGACGACCTCTATGCGTTTGGTGTCTGCATTGTTTTGATGCTTCGTACGACAGATTCACTCGAGCAAATGACCGATGATGAAATCATCGAAGCGAAACTTGACGAGGGGTCATATCAGGCCTTGACCGGAAAAGACCGGTTTACCGGCGCTATTTTGGAACTTCTGCGCGGGCTGCTACATGATAATCCGACCGAACGATGGAGTATTGATGAGGTTGCCGAATGGCTGGACGGGCGACGCCTCTCCCCCAAGCAATCTGCGCGCCGTCCAAAAGCCAACAGGCCGCTCGCTTTCAACGGTCATAAATATTACCGTCCAGAAATTCTTGCAAAAGACCTTGGGAGAAATGTAACCGAAGCGCGTCAGATAGTTGAGAATGGTGAGCTGGAACAATGGGTGGCACGCGCCATAGAAGATAAGCAAATGGCCGAACGCCTCTATCGCGCAACAGCGCTCGCCGATGAGGGCGGCAAGGGCACGGGTTATACCGAAAGGCTGGTCGCGCGTGTGTCGCTTGCGCTGCATCCGGAAGGCCCCATGCGCTATAAAACGATAAACGTCATGCCAGAAGGTATCGGGACGGCACTGACCGACGCCTTTATTATGAGGCGTGATTTGCAGATATATATTGATTTTTTCATGCTTTATCTGATTACCCAATGGGTCGATATGCAGGCCAGTTCGGTATCCGACGTCAGCAACCTTGTAAGTAAATACGATTCAGCGCGAGCATTCCTGCGGCAAAAAGGTATCGGCGGCGGGCTGGAGCGTTGTATCTATACCTTTAATGATGAAGCGCCATGCTTGTCTGAAAAAATATCGCAATATTATGTGCGTTCGGCAGAAGAGCTTATGCGCACCTATGAGAAGATATCTTCCTTCCCGAACCGTCCCGCGATGTTCATGGACCGCCATATCGTCGCGTTCTTGCTGACCAAGGACCGCAAGAATATCGACTCTTATCTGGTCGATTTGAATGCCGACGAGCCGTATCGACGTATTTTGGCGGAAATGCGCGTTTTGGCAACTTTACAAAAACGTCTAGCACTTGAACGGTTCCCCGGTATTGCGAAATGGATGCTGGAGAATGTCGAGCCGCTGTATGAACGTTTCCATGACCGCGAACTGCGCGAGGATATCCGCAAAAAGGCAGAGCGTTTGCGCGATGGAGGCGACCTCGTCAAGATTTTAAACCTGTTCGACAACCCTGCCACTTATCAGGAGGACAATGTCGGATTCCGCCGTGCCATGCGAAAATATTTCGAGTTGGAAGAAGAAAGTAGCGAATTGCAACGCGGACTGAAAGATGAATCGAAATTCGGGAGGGAGTTTGGAAAACAGGTGGCGGCGATTGCCGCGGGTATTCTAGCGGGGCTTATTATTATTGCCACCGTTCTGTCGTCCCTCGGCGGCAGGGATGCCTATTTCTAGGATTGGATGAAATATATGGCCAAGAGAAGAAAAAGAAAAAAAGCGGGATGGAGGGGCAATGTACTTCTAATTGGCTTCGTCATCTTTGGTTTTGTATTCCATGCGCTGGCCGTCATTTTAATTGTCGGCATGTTGCCGACACTGGTCGCAGCGATTATTGATCAATCGAAATACAAATTCCGCACGATCACAGTGGGCGCGATGAATTTCGCGGGCTGTACGCCCTTTCTTCTGGAAGTGTTTTCAAAGGGTAACAATCTTGATATTGCGCTGAATTTCCTGATCCAGCCCCTGACCATCGTTGTGATGTTCACGGCGGCGGGCATGGGTTACCTCATCGACTGGGCCCTGACAGGTATCGTTTCATCGATCATGGTGCAACGGGCAAAGGGGCGTATTAAAGATATAGAAGCACATCAGAAAGAGCTTATAGAGCGCTGGGGCGCTGAGGTGAGTGGCACCATTCCTCTCGATGAATTCGGTTTTGCCAAGGAACGGCCGTTCGAAGGGCAGCATGATGATCACGCCATGCAGGCCCCGCATTAAACCATCCTTAATCAATGCGGGCCTATACTTAAGAAGATTGAAAGCATGCGCGTCCCTGCGGGGAGGCCATGCTTTTCGTACTTTATGGGGTTTATTACAATTCTAGACAAATAAGATTCAATTTATGAATTTGATGCGCAAATGGGCAAGGGACAGCGAGGGGCAAACGGCGGTTGAATTCGCGTTGGTCGGGATTCCCTTTGTCCTGATGATCGTTGGTACCATTGAAATGGCCTTGATGTTTACGGCGCAAAGCGTTCTGCAGGAAGCGACATTTACCGCGGCCCGTTTGATCCGTACGGGCCAGATTCAGCAAAGCGGCGGGAATCAGGAAGAGCTATTTCGCGAAGCGGTGTGCGATTTTGCCGCAGCCCTTATTCCATGCGGGCGCATTCAGTTTCAAGTCGAGCCGGTGCCTAGCTTTGGCGATGCCGAGGAGATGCCTGGCGCGGAGTTTGATGAGGATGGAAATTTACAGGATCAGGGGTTTGATCCCGGCGGAGTCAGCGACATTGTTCTGATCCGCGTTGCCTATAACTACCCCATCGTCACGCCGATGATGCAGCCGATGCTGACCAATAACGGGGGGGCTACGCGCAGTATGCTATCCACCATCGTTCTTCAGAACGAACCCTATGAGTTCGAGGAGGAATGATGGTGACGTTGCTTCTTCCATTACGCTGGGTCAGGGATACAACGGCAACGGCTTTTACCGAGACGATCGTACTTTTTCCTGTTCTCATTTCCTTGTTGATGGGATGCTTCGACCTGGGGCAGGGAATTGTCGTGAACCAAAAAACGATCGGTGCCGCGCAGATCATGGGTGACCTTGTGGCACGTCACCGCACGCTGGATATGAATACGGTGGACGATATTGTTGCGGCAGGTCGTTTGGCTCTGGAGCCATACAATACCGCGCCTATGGGATACGATATTGTAAGTGTTCAGTTTGATGACGATGGCGTTCCTTTTGTTCTTTGGCGTGTCACAGCAAACATGGAACCGAACAATACAGCCGTCGATAGCACGGAAGGTCTCGGCGACCCCGGTGAGGGTGTGATTATCGTGACGGCCGGTTACAATTACAACCCGTATTTCACTAAATTCGTGGTTGATGAAATCGATATGAGGGAAGTGGCATTCCTGCGCGGCCGGCGTAGTGCCACTGTGACCTGTACAAATTGTCCCGGATAAACCGGACGGAGGTGTGTGATGAAAAGCATCATTAACAATATCAACCTATATATGCGGGAGCAGGCCGGTGTTGTTGCGGTTGTCTTCGGTGTGATGGTGCCGATTATTCTGGGGGCGGTCGGCATGTCGGTCGATCTTGCCCAAAGTTATCTGGTGCGCGAACGACTGACCCATGCGGTGGATGCCGCGGCTTTGGCGGCGGCGGCATCATCCTCGGATGATCCGGACGAAATCGAGGCGCGGGTGAATGATTTCATCGAGGCGAACTACCCCCCAGACAAGGTGGGGTTCACGGTTGATATTACAGTCGAACCCGGCGTTGATACGCTGGGCGTCAATGCCACGGCAAGGCTGGATACATCCTTTATGAAACTGGTCGGTGTCGATACGATTGATGTTT
>CBFGQF010000090.1:0-7157 GCA_965650865.1 uncultured Alphaproteobacteria bacterium
TTTCGGTCCGCAGAGCGGCGACAAGGACGATAAATAGTCCTAAGCCACCTTCAAAAAAAGAAAACCCGGCATCACCGCCGGGTTTTTATTGCCTTGCTCATTTCTATGAGACTGTGGAAAAGTTCGCGGCTTATCCACACTTCACCGAAGTATACCCAGCGAGGACCTGTATTCAGCCCCACATTTCTGGATGCCGCCGGGACCTTTGCCCAACTTACATCCCCGCCAGGGCGCTCACGATCCGGTCACGGGAATCCATGGCATTGTCCATATCGGCGGCCGCGGTTTCGCTTGAAATTGCCACGAACCGTCCCTGTTCGATGAAGAACACGGTTGAGGCCGACGTCCCCTGTGACCCGCTGACGCAGGCGGTTTCATAAAGTGCCACTTTGCCCTTGGCAGAAGAAGATGGAGATGGCATGGAGGCAAAATCCCCGCCACAGCTCGATTTTTGTCCGGCGATATATTGATCCACCATTTTGCTGAATTCGCTCTCTGACCCGATTTGCTTCACGGATGCCACGCCCCTGACCCCATTTTGACCCGACCATGTAAAATTCTCGGCCCCGGCAAAACCGCTGGAGGACTTATTCAGGCCACCACTGGTCACGCCCGCTTTTTGCAAAAGGGCTTTGACTTCGGATGAACCGAAATTGCCTTTTGATGGCGCATCAGGGACACCGGCAGCAGGCTGAACTGCGGCAAGTTCACGCGCCTGCGCAGCGGCACGGTTGTCTTTTGCAGGCGGCGGTGTCGGCGCATTGCCACCTTCCGCCTTCAACCGGTTGTTTTCCTGCTGAAGCGCCATAATCTGGTTTTGATAAGTCAACGACTGGTTCGCCGCAAACTCCTTTTCACGTTTCAAGCGCTCTGCCTCGCGCTGCGCCATCGCCACGCGGTCGGCACGGATGGATCCATTGCTGTTCGCATCGGCAAGTTGCGCCCGCAGCTTTTCAATCTCGCCACGCAATTGTGCATTCTGGCTCTCCGCCGCCTGAACCTTGGCATCGCGTTCGGCACCACTATCTGGCAACGGACTGATTCCTGTAAATTTGTCATCACTTTCCAGCGCGGCAATCCTGGCCAGCAATTGGGCCTTTTCGTCCTGCCATCCGGATGATGGGGCATCCAGCGGCGCCCGGCTCACGGCGGCCACTGGCACAGCGGCAACACCGCCGCCATTTCCTACGGCGGATATGCCGGCAGAGGCCAGCTTGGCGTTTGCCTCGGCCAGTTGTTCTTCCAGCTGGGTCAGGCGGTCAATTTGTTTCTGGTCGGCCACGGCGGGATCAAACAGCATTTGTTCGATCTTTGATTTTTCGGCATTACAGCTCATCCGTGCCTGCTCCAGCGCAAGACCAAGACGGCGGTTCTCGCGCTCCGATTCATTATATCTCTTGGTCGCCTGCTCCAGATCCCAATTGCCGGAGGCCAGCGTCAGACGGGCCTGATCCTGTCCGCTCTTCAGGCTTTCTACTTCCTGTGAAAGCGCAATATTGTCTTTTTGCGCAGCGGCCAGCTTCACTTCCAGATCGGCGATGGTTTTCAGGGATTTCGTCTCTGTGTTAATTGCGGCCTCGGCAATACGCGTTTGCGAGTTGCGAACCGTTTCTTCCAGCTGCTGGTTTTTGATCGTCAGTTCGTTGATCTTGTTTTGCAGCCCCGCGACCTGGGCTGCATCCGGTTTTTGTGCGTTCTGAAGCGCGACAGCGTCTAACCTGTCCTGCAAAGTTTTGTTTTTCGTTTCAAGCTCAAGCAACTTGGCCTTGGAAACATCGCCGCCTGTAGCAGAGGCCAATTTCAAACTGTTGTTTTCGGTGGTGAGATCGGCAATACGCTTTTCCAGCTCAACAATTTTTGCGTCATTGGGCTGCGCGGCGCCTGCTGCGGGCGCGGCAGCCAGTTTGGCCTTCACATCCGCGTTCTCTGTTTTCAGGGCCGCCATCTGCTTCTCCAGATCGGCTATTCGTGCCGCATCATCCGGCAGGGACGTCAAAACGGTCGGCATCGCTATCCGGGCCTTGATATCGGCGTTTTCTGTTTGCATTGCCGATAGCTGTTTTTGCAATTCCGCTATCTTTGCCGTATCAGCAGGCAAGGAAGCCGGCGCGGCGGCAAGCTTTGATGCCTGCTCCGCATTCTGCGCCTTTATATCTGCCAGTTGTTTTTCCAGCTGGGTGATTTTCGCAACATCGGCAGGCAATGATTTTTCAGGCTCCGCCGCCTTGGACTTGAAGGCTTCGTTCTCCGCTGAGAGCGCAGCGATCTGCTTTTGCATTTCGGCAATCTGAGCTGCCGTTTGTTCTACCCCGCCCGCCTTGGCTATCAGGGCAGCATTTTCCATGGAAAGATCAGCCACCCGCTTTTCAAGAGCCGCCGTTTTGCCAGTAAGCTCCGCCCCTTGTTTCGCAGCTTCTTTCAGGGCCGTATTTTCCGCCACGACATTGTCCAGTTGCTTTTGGAGCATGCCCATTTTCTCGGACGATTCCGCGGCGGCGCTCGCGGACTTTTTCAAGACTTCGATTTCGGCCCGCGCCGCACCAAGTTCACCTTCAAGCGCAGCAAACCTCGCCGGGTCTTCCGGTTTTATCGATGCAAGGCGGCTGGCCAGATGCGCCTTTTCGGCATTCAACGCAGCGATTTCCTCCTCAAGCGCCGCGACACGTCCGCCGTCCTGCGGCGCATCGCCTGACTTGCCTGCGGCCGGTTCAATTTGCTGCACCATTTCCGCCTTCGGCGTGATGTCGACAGGCGCAGCATTTGCCATTTTTGCGGGCTTGTTTCCGCCTTCCGGCTGGCGGCCAAAATTAGTCTTTTTATTGTCTACCGCATCTTCCTGCGCCTGCATGCTCGCCGCAAAGTTTTGAAGAACTTGTTGTTCCTGCGCTTCGACATCGGCCTTGGCCATCGCCATCTCGGCCTGATTGACGCGCCCCGCATCAAAGGCCTTGGAGGTTGAAACCGGCGCGGCGCTCAAAACATCCTTGCCGGGCACGACCGTGGCAGGCCCCGGGCGCTCCGCCGACTTCAGATCTTCCATACAATCTTCCAGATCGGCCTGCCCCCTCGCGATCAGCGGCATGGCAAAATCATATTCGCTGTCCGCGATTTTAACGCTCATTTTCTGGGAGGTATTCAGCGCCTCGAAAAACCCTTCGTCCCAGCCAAGGCGGATCACCACCGCCTTTTGCGAGGCGGGCAACAAATCATAGGCACGCAGTTTTCCAGGGCCCGGCTGAAGATTGATCTTCAGTGGTTCATCCTTGGCGAATACATCTTTTTGGAAATCGAGCGCGAGGGAATATTCCTCTGCCGTATTACGGGCAAGGCTCAGGATAATCCCCCCCTCATATTTGCGGGATAATGTGCAATAGGAATTTCCGCCCTGCGCCGTGCGATCGACTTTAGAAAGCGACCATGACCCCTTCGGCTCCAGCGACTTGCCCAGCGCACCGCCCGGCGTGGCAATCATAGCCCCTACCAGAAGGCTGCTCGCCATAAGTGTGGATATCAGGTATTTCTTCGTCTGCATGGTCAAAATCCCGGCCCGCTTAGCGTTGATCCGAATC
Organism: uncultured Alphaproteobacteria bacterium; assembly: GCA_965650865.1. Classification (GTDB taxonomy): domain Bacteria; phylum Pseudomonadota; class Alphaproteobacteria; order Micavibrionales; family Micavibrionaceae; genus Micavibrio_A. The sequence goes on from CBFGQF010000090.1 coordinate 3,570, forward strand.
CGTCAAAAGATTAATGACAAACCATAGCCGAGCGGTACGGAACGGGAAAGGCCGATTTTCGTCAAATCAAGCAAAAGCCAAAGTTATCAGCAAAAACTTAACCGGCGCTGTCGATATCAAGCAAGAGCGTGCGCTTTTTGGTCTGCGGATCGGTGTTGAGGCGGGCCACGGGACGACGCAGATCCCCCTCATATTGGTCCAGAACCGCCTGAACCGCCGACTCAAAGCTTTGCGCCTGAACAGGGGCGCGTAGAGGCGGCATGCCGGCGGATGACTCCCACACAACTGTAACCCCGGCGCGCCCTGCCCACTGGTCCAAAACCGATTTCAAGTCAGAACCGGCAGATGCGGACCATGAACCAGAAGAGGGCTGCGCAGACATCCCGCCAGTGTCGAAGCGGCCACTAATTCCGGTGACGGCTTTGTTCTCCGCAAGCAATTGTGAAACCGCCTGTTCGAAGCTTCCATCAACGGCAATATCCTGCACCACCTGCCCATTGTTATCCGCCTGCCATTGCAGTTCGTATCCTGCCTGCCCCGCCCAGCGGGACAACACGGCCCTTATATCCTCACCCGATTGTGCAGTCCATGTTGCGGATTTCTGGGTGGCCGGAAGAGCGCGGGACACACTTCCGCTGCGCGGAAGAACGCTATCCGTGCGGCGCATTCCAACCGCAGCATTTTGCGTTGCTGCTGCAGGCGCATCCGGCTCCGCCGTCAGGATATCATCGAACGAACGCGGCAAGGCATGTTGTTGCACAGGTGCCGGCGGCACAATAGATTGCGGCGCATTCATTGCATCATTCTGCGCAACAACAGGGGCAATAGGCGCAGCATTGCCGGTTGCGTAACACGCCTCAAGCGAGCCGAAATTTTGCGCCATTTGCTGCAGCGAAAAAGTGAAGACATTCCCATCGATATCGAGCGAAAAATCCTTGGCGCCTTTCAGCACGCCATAGATGTCGGGAAGGTCGCGCAAATTAAAAATCAGAATACCCGGCGTAAAGGCCGATGCACCGACCTGTTTCACATATCCATCACCCACAGAAAGCATGGCCGCATATTTTTTACCACGGGTAAAAACCTCCTGACGGAAGTCGATAGCAAGAGCAAGCATCTTGTTTCCACCACCGGAAAAACGGACGATATAACCGTTGTCATATTCGGCAGAAAGCACGCAGGGCAGTTTCACATCCTGAAGACCACGTACCGAGGCCAGCTCGGTGCTCCCCACCGTCCACCCTTGGAGCGGTGTAAAATGATGCGCCGCACCCTGCGCCTTGGCCTGCACCGGTGCAAGGGTACAAAACCCGATCAGGGCACATAAGGATACCGAAGTACGAATGGGTGTGGAGCGGAACATCATGGGCGGCGTGAACCCCGTTAAGAATTATGAATTGTGATCGGTCAAAACAATAAGGTCTGGCTTGTTTATAAGCAAGAAAGATTCTGCGCAGCCATTCGAACGTTCATACAGGTCGGGGCACAATAGCATCCCGTCTTGACGGGATGGTTATGATATCAATTAAGACTTGTTTTGCTTGTCGCTAATGCCAAGGCGATGGGCGAGCGATGTTTCAAGGAACAGGTCGATATCGCCGTCAAGCACGGCCTGAGAATTGGTATTCTCGGTTCCCGTGCGGGCATCCTTGATCATCTGGTATGGCTGCAGAACATAGGAACGTATTTGATGCCCCCATCCGATATCGGTTTTGGTCGCATTGGCGGCGTTCGCCACCTCTTCCCGTTTTTGCAGCTCCGCTTCATAAAGACGCGCTTTCAATAACGACATGGCGTTGGCACGGTTCTGGTGCTGTGAACGCTCCGTCTGACACGCTACCACGATCCCGGTCGGGATGTGGGTGATGCGGATGGCGCTATCGGTTGTATTGACGTGCTGACCTCCCGCACCGCTGGAACGGTACGTATCGACACGCAGATCGGCGGGATTGATTTCGATATCGATATTATCATCCACCACCGGAGTCACGCCGACAGAGGCAAAGGAAGTGTGGCGGCGGGCATTGGAATCGAAGGGTGAAATGCGGACCAGACGATGAACGCCTGACTCGGTTTTTAACCAACCATACGCATTGTGCCCTTCTATACGGATCGTAGCGGATTTTATTCCGGCCTCTTCACCATCACTCTTATCCAGCAGAAATACCTTGAATTTTCGACGTTCGGCCCAACGGCTATACATGCGCAGAAGAATGCCCGCCCAGTCCTGCGCCTCTGTCCCGCCGGCACCGGCATTGACCTCAAGATACGCATCGTTTCCGTCCGCCTCGCCAGAGAGAAGGCTTTCAAGCTGATACTTCTGGACTTCTTTGTGAAGATCGTTCAGGGCTGTTTCGGCATCATGAACAATGCCCTCATCCCCCTCTTCCTCCCCCATGGCGATCAATTCGACATTGTCGTTCACGCCCGTTTCGAAACGCTTGATAGTGGAAATCTGGTGATCCAGAGTGGTCCGTTCCTTCATCACGGATTGCGCCTTTTCGGCATCGGACCAAAGATCGGGGTCTTCGGCTTGACGGTTCAGATCATCCAGACGGGCCAGACTGGCATCCCAGTCAAAGATGCCTCCTCAGCAATACGAGGGCGTCTTCAATCTCGCCCACAACTGCCTGGATTTCTGCCTTCATTTAGGAAACCCCCGATTGGTAAGGTTAATTAGGCGGCCTGCTTCAAGCTGGACACGGCCTGAACGACCATATCCATGGCCGCGGCCACATACGGCATCAGTTTATCGCCACCGACATCGCCTGTCAGCAATGTTCCGTCCATGGTCATGGATTCGGCAGACCATGTCGCGCCTGCTGTTTCGGCCATACCCTGTTTTTCGACGGGGCCTGAGACCGTTTTACCGGCCAGATGATCGGTGTGGGCCAAAAGCTGGACCGCATCGCCCATACACAGAACCGGCTTCATAGCGGCAAGGAAGCTGCCGATAAAGCGGCGGGAATGGGCAGTGAGTTTCAGTTTGTCGTGGCTGCGCTGGCCGCCCGGAATGACGAGAACGTCATAATCGATGCCCAGGGCTGTGTTCAGCTGCGCGTCGATCGCAAAATTGTGCCCCCAGCCCTTGCCGTCCCAGCCATTGACCAGACCGGAATCGGTGGAGATGATACGCAAAGCGGCGCCCTGATCGATCATCGCGCGTTGCATTGCCAGAAATTCGGATTCGTTAAAGCCGTTCGCCATGAGAACGGCAACTTTGAGTGATTGCAGTTGTTTAGCCATTATTTTTCTTGATCCCTATATTCGCCGGAGAAAAGTTCCAACGCTTGTTCTTCATTGATTCTCGTGTTGGAAGCGCGGCGGATAATACGCACGCAGGCTCCGTTGTCAAGCTTTTAGTAGTAGAGTCTTATGTATGTGCCAATTCCCGCACGCAGGTTTTCAACAATTTTTCCAAGCGGCGCAGGGAACCGGACGTCCCGTTGTTCGTTCTTGGGTGAGCCGTGGTAAGATGTTCAAAATTAACCATTTATCTACACTTAATTTATGGTTTTTTAGTCATATCACTTTACTTTAGGCCCCGGTTGGTTATAAAAAACTACGACTAACGTCTGCCATAGGCGG
>CBFGQF010000091.1:0-7082 GCA_965650865.1 uncultured Alphaproteobacteria bacterium
GAGAATACCACGCGCATGAAAAACTGCCCGGAGAAGTGGTCGAAGAACTGCGATGACTCTTCGATATTGCACTGGTTGTTAGAGAGCGTGGTGGCGACGGCGGCCACAATCCCCGGTTTATCGACGCATTGAAGGCGAAGTACTTGCATGGGGGAATTGTCTCCCGTTCGGCGGCGGGCGGCAAGAGGGGATAAGAAAAGTTTGCATTTTACGCTCCCGTTTTCTATAACGCTTAAAATTCAGGAGATCGCCGATGTCTAATACTCATTCGTTTGAAGCTGCCGCAGCCCCGGACACTTATCCGGATATATATGATTCTTTGTTTGTAGAGACTGTGCCAGATGCGAAATGCGCCGATTTTGTGGAAGGGCTTGCCGTATTTATCCCCCACAATCCAACTCGAAATATTGTTCCGGATCATTTGCGCGATTTTTGCCTGGAAATGGAAGGTGTATCACCAACCGAAGATATGGGAGCGGAATTTGCCGCTGCTTTTGAAACGCTTAGAAAAGTTGCGATGGATGCAACGTCTCTCGATGGCAACAAGAATGTTTGTTTGGCAATAGGTGCGCAAGACAAACTACTGGATGGTCTAATCGCCTTTAATAAGGCGCAGGATGTTTTGCGATTGACCTCAACCGGTAAACGCCATTTCGAGGATAGAATTCGGGCCCGTCAGATTTACTGGGATATGGCGGGTCACGGCGTTGCTTCGGTGACGATGCCGAACCCCACAGGATACCGCTAAGGAATAAAAAACCCGCCAATCGGCGGGTTTTTCTTTGAATCTGTCTTTCTTAGTAACGGTAGGCGTCCGATTTGAACGGGCCTTGCTGTTCGACACCGATATAGTCGGCCTGTTCCTTGTTCAGCTTGGTCAGCTTTGCGCCGAGCTTTTCAAGGTGCAGCATCGCGACTTTTTCATCCAGATGTTTCGGCAGGACGTAGACCTGTTTCTCGTACTTGTCGGCGTTGTTCCAGAGCTCGATCTGCGCCAGCGTCTGGTTGGTGAAGGAGGCGGACATCACAAAGGACGGGTGTCCCGTTGCGCAGCCGAGGTTCACGAGGCGGCCTTCCGCTAGCAGGATGATGCGCTTGCCGTCGGGGAATTCGATCTCATCGACCTGCGGCTTGATGTTCGTCCATTTCAGGTTGCGCAGCGCGTCGACCTGGATTTCGTTGTCGAAGTGGCCGATGTTGCAAACAATCGCGCTGTCTTTCATCGCACGCATGTGTTCGATCGTGATGATGTCGATGTTGCCTGTTGTGGTCACAAAGATATCGGCGCGCGGGGCGGCATCTTCCATCGTGACAACTTCAAAACCTTCCATACAGGCCTGCAGGGCGCAGATCGGGTCGATTTCCGTGACCAGAACGCGTACGCCCTGAGAGGCGAGGGAGGCGGCAGAGCCTTTACCCACATCGCCGTAACCGGCGACAACGGCCACTTTACCGGCCAGCATGACGTCCGTTGCGCGGCGGATACCGTCGACAAGGGATTCGCGGCAGCCATATTTGTTGTCGAACTTGGATTTCGTAACGGAATCGTTGACGTTGATCGCCGGAACCATCAGCGTGCCTTTTTTGGCCATTTCATAGAGGCGCAGAACGCCGGTCGTCGTTTCTTCGGAAATGCCGCGGACGTCTTTCATCAGGTCCGGGTAATCCTTGTGCATGATGGCCGTCAGGTCGCCGCCGTCATCGAGGATCATGTTCGCGGTCCAGCCATTCGGTCCCTTGATCGTCTGGTGGATGCACCATTCGGCTTCTTCGTTCGTCTGGCCTTTCCAGGCAAAGACCGCGCAAGTGCCTTTGGCGGCTATCGCGGCGGCGGCATGGTCTTGCGTGGAGAAGATGTTGCAGGAGGACCAGCGGACAGTCGCGCCGAGCGCCTCGAGTGTTTCGATCAGAACGGCGGTCTGGATGGTCATGTGCAGGCAGCCGGCAATGCGAGCGCCTTTGAGAGGTTGCGATGCGCCGTATTCCTTGCGCAAGGCCATCAGGCCCGGCATCTCTTTTTCGGCCAGTTCGATCTCTTTGCGGCCCCAGCTGGCGAGGCTGATATCTTTTACTTTGTAGTCATTTTCGACTGTTTGTGGTTGTGCGCTCATGATGGCTCCTTGGTGTTCAGTAAATCTTAAGAATTCCGCGCTAAGACTTAAGGAAAGCCATGCCAAATTGCAAGCTTTCATACGGATCTAACCATGACCATAAATGATTTTAACGCCGAAGCATCGAACCCGCGCTTTACCTATCGGAAAAGTCCTGTGCAGGACCGCGCCTTCATGATCATGAAGTTAACAGATGCGGAACCAGTCGCCGTGGGTGATTACACGGTGCTGGATAAAAGCGAAGATATTGAGTTAACAGAGAAAAAAGTGATGAACCTTGTCTCTTTGCTCAATGGCCGGAAAAAGCTCATGCAACTCGGCCATGAAACCAGATCCCGCATTCTTTATAATGTCGTCAGCGAATGTGATGACGATGGCAAGATGCGGGTGATTTTCTATCAACTGGGGCAGGAAGGCGTATCCGTCGAAAATGCCCTTTTCAGACTGGAGACCACAGAATATGTCCATTAATTTCAAAGAACTCGTCAATCCGATCCTGCAAGGCTTTTGCGATGCGGGCTCTGACCCTGCCTATCAGGGACCGAATCTTCACTCGGAACAAAAGGTTTCGACAGGCCCGGAATTTAGCCGTTAATACCGGTACAAATCCCGGTGCTCGGCACTAGCATTCATGCCTTTTCCCTGCAGCCATTCCTGCAGCGTTTCCACCACAAAAACCGATCTGTGTTTTCCACCCGTGCAGCCAATGGACACGGTCAGGTAGTTTTTACCTTCATGACGGTAACGGTCGAATAAAGGCTCCAGTAGGTTTTTTAAATTTTGCAGGAAAGGCGCGAAGGCCGCATCGCTTGCAACATAATCCTGAACTGGCTTGTCCTGTCCGCTTAATGGCTTCAGATCCGGCTCCCAATGCGGGTTTTTCAGGAAACGCACATCCATCACGATATCCGCCTCGCGCGGCAGGCCGTTCTTGAACCCGAACGACATCAGGGTGATATTCAAGCGCCCTGCAGCATTCTCGCCAAAATAACCTTTTAAAACGCGCCGTAAATCATGGATTGATAATTCGGTTGTATCAATGAGCGGGTCTGAGATTTCCCGTAACGGATATAATAGCGCGAGCTCCTTTTTGATCCCTGCGCTGACCGGACGGTCCGCGGCGAGCGGATGAACACGCCGTGTTTCGGTAAAGCGTTTTTGCAGCACGGATTCGTCTGCTGTTACAAATAAAAGGCGCGCAGTGTATTGCTGCACCTTTTCCATGATTTTGTTGGTGTCAAATCCCCGCGATCTGGTATCAATGCCGAGCGCGATCGGCTTGCCTTCTTCCGGACTTCTTGAAATCAGCTCATCGATCAGCGGCAGGGGAAAATTGTCGAACACTTCATAACCCAGATCTTCGAGAACTTTCAGGGCCGACGACATGCCGGCGCCGGAAAGGCCTGTGACGATAATAGGTTGTCTATAGGCCATTGCCTGCCACCTTGTTCAAAAGGACGTTGAAGCGAGCGCCGGCAATGCTGCCGTCATCGGCGCGAAGGTTCTCCGCCCAGATTTGGCCGCCGTGGGCATCCACAATCTGTTTGGAGATAGACAGGCCGAGCCCGGAATGTTCGCCGTAATTTTCATGTTGCGGCCGTTCAGAATAGAAACGCTCGAAAATGGTCTGCAACTTGTTTTCGGGGATGCCCGGCCCTTCATCATCTATTTGCACAATAACCTTCTCGCCTTGCACCGACAGACGGATGCACACGCGCCCCTCCGGCGGAGAGAAGGAAAGGGCATTGGTAAGGAGGTTCCCAAACACCTGTGTCAGGCGGTCGGCATTGCCCTTGACAAAAATGTTGCGGTCTTCCGGAAGGTCCACGGCTATTTTATCGTCACCTTCGCTATCGCCATCCACGCGCAGCAAAGGTTTTTTATAGGCATCGCGGAGCTGCAGGATAAGGGCCGGCATATCCACCGTCCCCATTTCATCGCGGGAGAGTTCCGAATCGAGGCGCGATGCGCTGGAAATATCCGTAATCAAACGGTCGAGCCGCTGGACGTCGTGCAGGATGATATCGAGCAATTTGGCCTGTTTTTCGGGGTCCTTGATTTTTGCTGCGGTTTCAACAGCACTGCGAAGGCTGGTCAGCGGGTTTTTAATTTCGTGGCTGACGTCTGCGGCAAAGCGTTCGATCGTGTCCATGCGAGTCATGAGGGCATATGTCATGTCGCGCAGCGCGAGCGACAAATCGCCGATTTCATCGTTCCGGTGTGACATGTCCGGGATTTCGACATGGCGGCCTTTGCCGGTCCGAACGGCTTCCGCAGCAAAGGCGAGCCGCTGAAGGGGACGCGAAATCAGGCCGGAGAGATAGATGGACAGCATGACGGTGATACCGAGGGAGCCGAGGAAGACGCGAAAAACATCGACCCGGACTTCGGCAATGCTGCGTTCCAGTTCGGTCCCGTCCTTGATCAAAAGAACCACGCCCATAATCTGGCGGCTTTTCAGGATGGGGGCGGCCACGGTCAGAACGATGCGCCCGCCCTTGTCTTTCCAAGCGCTGGCCTGCACGGTGCCGGACAAGGCGGCCTGCGTGTTCGGGAACATATAGATGTTGGCGGCGTCGCTTTCGGGGAAATTCTGCAACTTGGTTTTCATCGGGATCAGGTCTAGAAAACGTGTGGCCGACTGGGTGAAGAGGGAGTCAAACGTCACGCGCGGCTGCACGGGCAAAAGATTCTCCATCTCTACCTCGCTGCCGCTGGCGGCGCCGCTCAGACGGTGGGAATCGGCCATCAAACTGCCATCGATGGCATAAAGCCGGATACGGCTTTTGCTGATTTCGCCAAGGCGCTGGACCATCCGGCGCGCCAAATCGGGTTTTACGGCTTCTATTTCCTGCGGGTCCTCGAAAGGGATGGGGGAGATTTGGTAGACCGGGCGGACAGCGCCTTCGGAAATGGCGCCGCTGAAAAGCTGGGCTTCGGACCGCAGGCCCGCAAGCTCCCCATCGATCAGGCTTTCGGTGTACTGGCCGAGATAGAGAATGCCAAGACCGAGTATCATGATGGCGATAATGTTGACGGCCAGAATGCGAAGCGTCAGGCCGCTCATCTGGTCGCTTTGGATGGTGACATCGAACGGGTCCTTCTCACGCTTTTTTTTGCGTAAGAGGCGCAGCAAAACGGTTACGGGTCGCAAGAGCGGACTATTCCTTGTAGCGGTATCCGATGCCGTAGAGGGTTTCGATGTGGTTGAATTCGTCATCTACGGCCTTGAATTTCTTGCGCACACGCTTGATATGGGAATCGATTGTGCGGTCATCGACGTAGATATTCTCACCATAGGCCATATCAATCAACTGATCTCTGTTTTTAACGTGGCCGGGGCGCATGGCCAGTGCCTTGACCAGCAAATATTCGGTGACAGTGAGATTAACGGCATCACCCTTCCAGGTGCACAGATGGCGGGCATCGTCCAGTTCGAGATGGCCGCGAACCAGCGTGTCTGCCTTACTGCCCTTTGGCTCTTCTTCCCTGTTTTTGAGAAGGTCCTGACGGCGCAAAAGGGCGCGAATCCGCTCGATCAACAGGCGCTGTGAAAACGGCTTGGTAATGTAATCATCCGCGCCCATCCGCAGGCCGATAACTTCATCCACCTCATCATCCTTGGAAGTCAGGAAAATGACAGGGATGGCGGATTGTTCGCGCAGTTTGGACAAAACTTCCATTCCATCCATGCGGGGCATTTTAATGTCGAGCACGACAAGATCCGGCGGACTCTCGGTCACACCCTTCAGGCCTTCCTCCCCGTCGCTGAAGGTTTTCACGGCAAATCCTTCGGCTTCCAGAGCCATGGAGACGGATGTCAGAATATTGCGGTCATCATCAATTAAAGTAATTTTATGGGTCATAATGATTTCTTCCTTTATCAAGGACATATGTAGCGGCCAAAATCAGCGGGAAAAGGGCCTGATTGGGGCAATTTCGTGGTTCCTTCCACTTCCTAGCAGACGATATAGGGAAATCAAAAAGATTTATAGTTCAAAACGCGATCCCGGCGTATTGCGTGTTCCATTGAAGGCATAAGCCGTGGTGCTGTTCTTTTTGTTTTTGGCAATGGCGGCATAATCGTCCGGTACGGCCACTTCGTCATCCCGCCATTCTGGTACATTCGGCGCGTCGCTATTCCAGACGATCTCTGTAGCCGCACACCGTAAAGCCAGCAAGCAAGCCGGGAAATCCTTCAGGATTTCAGGTGGATTGCGTGCAATATCAACCGCGGCGTCCGCAACATTCTGCGCAATATGATCAATGATCCGGTTGGCTTCGTCATGAGAAATGCCGTTTAATTCGGCTATTTTCATCAGGTCATACCGGTTGTTGATGCTTTGGGAATAAAGCCCCCCATGCTCTGGTTGCGGATCGTAATTCAGGGCGGAGCCACGTTCGCCAAGCTCGGGATAGATTGCCGTTGTCATTGCATCATAGACGGGGGCAAAGCGGATATGGACATCGTGGGTATCACGGTCAAAGGTCTTGAGAACGGAAATATTCTTCAAATGCATGTCGTAATCCAGCATGTAATGCGCCAGAATAATTCGTTTGAAAAGGGCTTCGCGGTCCGCTTCCGGATTGGAAGACTGCTTCTCCAATGCGGTAAAACAGACGGATACATCTGTTCCATATTTAAATTGTTGCGGCGGCCTGTCTGTTACGTTGCAAAAATCCGCAATCCGCGTCAATTTCGTCAAATCATCATCGACATGGGGAATATCGAACCGTTCAATCAAAAGGGCTGGCGCCATTCCCTCCGGCATTTGGACAAGCGCAGCATCAGCTGTATCGAGGCCCGCCCTGCGGGCTATTTCCAGCCCCATCCATTCGACAGCGGGCAGGGATTCATAATAACCTTCACGCGGGACCTTCAAAATATGGCTAAAGGTCGAATGGACGGCCGGTAAAATAACTTGTCCTCCATCGAGATCGGGCAGCAAGGAAACAGGGATTTTTACCTGT
>CBFGQF010000092.1:0-7069 GCA_965650865.1 uncultured Alphaproteobacteria bacterium
TCACCACGCCCACTATATAGCCCCCGTCAATTTCGGCGGAGAAGGGCTGTCCCTTCTTCACAACAAAAATCTGCGCGGCGGCGAGCGAGGTGATCGGCGCGGGCGGTGTTTTGATGCGCGCGATCCCGGAAGCCGTGCGGACGCCCACGCCGTTTTCACGGGCGGCATCATCAAGCGATTTACCATCGTTCAAGGCGGCAAGGATCGTTTTGGTTTTGGCTTCGTTCAATTCGCGTTGTTGCAGTTCCGCCCAGCGCTTTTCGATATCGGTGCGCACCGCGGCGAAGTCACGGAACGAATCCGGCACAACGGTATCAATGCGCATGACATGGAATTGCCCATCAGCCGTTTCAACGATGTTGGTAATCTCACCCTCTTCATAATCATAGGCGGCCTGCACCAACTTATCCTTGTCCGTGCCATACGCGGCGAAGAGGTCCTTGCCACCCGCGTTCATACCGTTGCTGCGGAAAGGGCCAATCGATTCCGTTGTCATCCCGTAATCCTTCACGATCACATCGAGGCTATCACCCGCCGCGATACGGTCTTCGATCGTGTTGGCGGCTTCGAACATGTCATCCGCCGCCGATATGGTTTTCAATTCATCCGCCAGTTTGGCTTTTACCTGTTCGAACGGCGTTGTCTGTTCCGGAACAATGGCCTTCACGACCAGAACATGCCAGCCCAGCGAGGTTTTGACGGGCCCCACCACATCGCCCTGTTTCGCATCGAACACGGGATCCGCAACTTCGGGCAAAAGACCGTTTTCCTGAAAATCATCCTGACCGATATAGGCACCGGCGGCGGATTCTTTCAAAGACTTGCCGGATTTCATCGCATCAACGGCAGATTTGGCTTCAAGCTCCGTTTTAAAAATGGCCTGTTCCAGCGTGCGTTGCGGCGGTTTTTTGAACTGCGCGATATTGCGGTCATATTCGGCGCGCAATTCCTCATCGCTGAAGGATTTGTCTTTGGACAACATTTCGGATTTCAGGGTCGCCAAGGTGATTTTACGCGAACCCGGAATCAGATAGTCCATTTTGTTCGCGTTGTAGAAACCCTGTAATTGTTCTTCGGTCGGTTTGTCCGCACCCTTGATTGTGTCATTGGTCAAAACAACGTATCGCACGCTGCGTTTTTCCTGATCGAACCGGTACAGGTTTTCGGCCAAGGCAGGGGAGGATAATGTTTCCGGCGCATCAAGCGCATCGCGCAAAAGCCCCGCCGTCATTTCGCCGCGTATGCCGTTGACAAATTCGGCTTCGCCCATGCCCTGTTGGCGCAGTACCTGTTGCAAAGCCTCTTTCTTCGATTGCCCGCCAACGGTAAGCGGCGCGGCGATTTTCGAAATCTGTGCGGCAACATCGTCATCGGACACATGAAGCCCGTAATCATAAGCCTGCGCACGGAACAGGCGGGCTTGCACTTCGCCTTCCAGAATGCGGTTGATAAGGCCGAGGCGATAGGCTTCCTCCGGCGGGATGCCCTGTTGCCCCAGGATACGGCGCACCGCGCGGTCGAATTCAACCGAAGATATTTTGAGGTCCGGCCCCTTGGCGATTGTCCCGGTTGTCAGGTCAGACCGGAAAAATCCGCCCACATCCATCAGCACCAGACCGGCCACCGCCATGGTCATCAGACCCAGCAGGATTGCCTTGACCACTTTGCCACCGGCGCCTTCGCGCATCCATATCAGCATGGATTTGTCCCTCTTTTAATTTACGTCTAGGCGGACTATAAGGAGGCAGTTTCAAAGGGGCAAGCCCTCTCTTGACGTCATCCTGAGGCTTTAGGCGAGGGGGGCCGAGAGATTCTTCGCTTCGCTCCGAATAACAAGGAAAATGCTCATGAAAAAATTGATCGCCGGAAACTGGAAGATGAACGGAACTGCTGCCACCGCCAAGGCTCTGATCCAGGATGTGGAAGCCAAGATTGCCGCCGCGCCGGAATTGCTGGACCGTTGCGATTTCGTGGTTTGCCCCCCATTCCTTCATATCCCGGCGGTGCTGGATCTGGCCAATAAGTCCGCCGTCGGGGCACAGGATTGCTCCGATAAGGATTCGGGGGCCTTTACAGGCGACACGGCCGCCCCAATGATCAAGGATATCGGCGCGTCTTATGTCATTCTGGGCCATTCCGAACGCAGGCAGTATCACAAGGAAACGGACGCGCAAGTCAAAGCCAAGGCGGAAGCCGCGAACAAGGCCGGACTCATCACCATTATATGTGTGGGTGAGACGGATGCCGAGCGCGAAGCGGGAAAGCAAAATTCTGTTGTTTCCGAACAGCTTAAAGCGTCTATTCCATCCGATGCTTCAGCAGATAACACGGTTATCGCCTATGAACCCGTCTGGGCCATCGGTACCGGAAAATCGGCCACGCCCGAGGATATCCGCGCCATGCACGAATTTATTCGCGGGATTGTCGGCGAGGGATACCGCATTTTATACGGCGGCTCCGTAAAACCCGGCAATGCGGCAGAAATTTTCGCTGTTCCCAATGTGGACGGGGCCTTGATCGGCGGCGCATCCCTGAAAGCCGATGATTTTATCGGGATTGCGGCGGCGGCGTAATCTGCCGTTTCATCTTTACATATAGTATCGATAGGGGTAGTTTAGCCCAATATTCATAAATATTGGGGTTGATATGGTTCACCATTATTCGGAAAAATCTGATTACAACGAGCGCATCCATGACGCGCAAATAGGCCGCTTTGCCAGGGAGAAGGAGATCCTTGCGTCCCTTTCACCGGAAGATAAGGCGCGATTTGAAAATGCCTGTGACTTGGTGGAAACATTTGCCAATTCTGCGGAAGGCAGGGGGCAAATGTTTGGAGTTCCGGGGTTCGGTTCTTACGAGCCGCATCAAACGAAAGAGCTATTCAAAACCTTGCTGCTTTTATCAGGGGCCGCCGAAGCCTTGACCCAAAAGGATGGTCCGGCCTAGGACAGATATCTCGCTTTACGGCAGTTTATTGACCTGCTAAGAAAAGGCTTCATTTTTTTAGAAGGTTGCACATGGCTACAGTTATTCTGGTTATTCACCTTATTCTCGCACTGGCGATTATTCTGCTGGTCATGCTTCAACGCTCCGAAGGCGGCGGGCTTGGCATCGGCGGCGGCGGCGGTGGAGTGGGCGGTTTGGCCACGGCCGGACAGACGGCCAACGTCCTGACCCGTGCAACCGCGATTTGCGCCGGTTTGTTCTTTGTCACATCTTTGACGCTCGCCGTTCTGGCCGGTTCACACCGCGGAACATCCGTGCTTGACCAGCTTGATTCTCAAGCCACTCAGAGCGCGCCTGCGGAAAACGTGGATAACGTGCCGGATTCAGTTGACTCTTCCGCCGCGAACGACGATAAAGGTCTCCCGAAGGCCGATGTTCCTGCAGACGCAGAAAACACGCCATCCGGGGCTCCTTCCGCACCGATTTCGCAGTAAACAAAAATCCCGCACCCCCAAGGCGCGGGGTGTAAGGCTTTTTGTAGGGTAATTAATGACACGGTTTATATTTATTACGGGCGGCGTGGTTTCTTCTTTGGGGAAGGGCCTCGGCTCCGCAGCCCTTGGCGCGTTGTTACAGGCGCGGGGCTTCAAGGTCCGCCTGTGTAAAATGGACCCGTACCTGAACATTGACCCCGGCACGATGAGCCCGTTCCAGCACGGGGAAGTGTACGTCACCGACGACGGGGCGGAAACCGACCTCGACCTTGGCCATTACGAGCGCTTCACCGGCAACGCCGCCAAGCAGTCCGACAACATCACCACGGGCCGCATTTACCAAAATGTTTTGCAGAAGGAGCGCCGCGGCGATTACCTAGGCGCGACGGTGCAGGTTATCCCGCACGTGACGAACGAGATTAAAGATTTCATCCGTGAAAAAGACGGGACGGCGGATTTTGTCCTTGTCGAAATCGGCGGCACGGTCGGCGATATTGAATCTTTGCCGTTCCTTGAGGCCATTCGCCAGTTCGGCAACGAAGTGGGGCGCGAGCGTTCCCTGAACATCCATGTGACCTTGCTGCCCTATATTGCGGCGGCGGGAGAACTGAAAACAAAACCGACCCAGCACAGCGTCAAGGAATTGATGAGCGTCGGAATTGCGCCGCGCATCCTTCTCTGCCGCGCCGACCGTGCACCGGACCCGGATGACCTTCGCAAGATCGCCCTGTTCTGCAACATCGATGAAAACAAGGTTATCCCGGCATTGGACGTCAAAACCATTTACGAGGTCCCGCTATCCTATCACAAGGTCGGTCTCGACACCCAGGTGCTGGATGCGTTCGGTATCAAGGCGCCGGAGCCGGACCTGACCAAATGGGAAGAAATCCTCGACCGGATCAAAAATCCGGAAGGGGAAGTTACCATTGCGCTGGTCGGCAAATACACCAACCTTGCCGATTCCTATAAATCATTGAACGAAGCGCTGGTCCATGGTGGCATCGCCAACAAGAGCAAGGTGAAAATCAAGTTCGTTGAAAGCAGCAAATTCGACGACAATGACGGCATCATTCACGAACTGGAAGGCGTGCACGGCATTCTGGTTGCCGGCGGTTTCGGTGAACGCGGCGCGGAAGGCAAGATCAAGGCCGCGAAATTCGCGCGTGAACGCAATGTCCCGTATTTCGGGATTTGTTTCGGTTTGCAAATGGCGGTGATCGAAGCGGCGCGCAACACGGCGGGCATCAAGGGCGCGGGTTCCACTGAATTCGGCAAATGCGATGTGCCATTGGTCGGGATGATGACCGAATGGGTCAAAGGCAATGCGAAAGAAGAGCGCAACGCAGCCGGCGATCTTGGCGGGACAATGCGTCTTGGCGCCTATCCCGCCGCCCTTAAAAAGGGATCGAAGGTCGCGGAAATTTACGGGACCACGGATATTTCCGAACGTCACCGTCACCGGTATGAGGTGAACATGAACTACCGCGAACAATTGGAAGACAAGGGGCTTATCTTCTCCGGCGTGTCACCGGATGGTAAATTGCCTGAGATTGCAGAGCGCAATGACCACCCATGGTTCATCGGCGTTCAATATCACCCCGAACTCAAATCCAAACCGTTCGATCCGCATCCTCTGTTCGTGTCTTTCATCGATGCGGCAATTAAACAGGGTAGATTGGTTTAGAATAGTGTGAACCCATGGTTACTGTAAATTCACAAACCAAAGGGTTCTCATTAACCCAGATTGACACAAAAGATATTTCCGGTGCAGGGGATGGAATTAGGTGCTTTATAGTTGAGCGTAACGAAGTAACGCGCCTTCCTTATCTCCTTCAATATTATCGCGATCTGGGCGTATCGTCGTTTTTCGTCGTTGATGATAAATCATCGGATGGTTCACGCGAATTTCTGATCGGTCAGCCGGATTGTTATGTTTTTGATCCTTCAAATAGTTTCAGAGAAGCGCGGGCAGGGGTTGATTGGCAAAATATCCTCCTCGATGAATTTGGCACCGGATATTGGACAATCGTAGCCGATGCCGACGAATTGCTTGTTTATCCCCGTTGCGAAGAAGTGAGATTGCCTGAATTTTGCGCCTTTCTTGATTCCGAAGGAAGCACGTCGTTCTTTGCCTATATGCTCGACATGTATCCTGAAGGCCATCTGGGGTCAGGCGTTTGCGTGCCAGGAAAACCATTCTATGAAATATGCCCATATTTCGATTCTGACTATAACTTTAGAAAAAAGGGAACATTCAGCAGCGCGATCGAAGAATTGCCGCGGGTGCGTGTCGCCGGCGGTCCGCGCCAGCGTAAATTCTACCCTTTTCAAAAGCGCACCGATTTTATGAACCGCTTAATAATCGGTATCATCATTAAGGGCGCAGAAAAGTTGAAGTTCTGGAAGGGTGATAAGCCCCATTATATGCCCGCTCTTATCAAGATGCCGCTGGTTAAATGGGGGGCGGGTTGTAAAAGATTGTCAAACCATGTGATTGTCAATCCCTTGGGGCACGTTTCATCTATAACCGGTGTCCTGCTTCATTTTAAATTTTTTGCGGACTTTCACCAGAAGGTGCTTTCTGAAATTGAACGTGGTGAGCACTTCCAAGGGTCTATGGAGTATAAAAGATACATGAGGTATGCCTCCAAAAATCCGAACTTTACTTTCATGTATGAAGGCAGCCGCAGGTATAATGGCAGTCCGTCCTTGCTTGAAGAAAATCTTATTAGAACATCGGACAAATACGAGGCGTATGTTGCCAGCCTTAGAAAAAGGAATTCAGCGTGATAAATTACTCCAAGCCTATTCTGGTTGCTCTCGTAACTGCCTTGACCTTATCCGCCTGTAGCACCGTTGGTGATATCAAGGAGCGTCACCGTCAGGAGGATGTCGCGCACCGTTTGGGATGCGAATTCTATCAGGAAGGCGTTGCATCGTGGTATGGCGAAGGTTTTCGCGGCCGCAAGACAGCAAGCGGAGAGCGTTTCAATCCCGACCATATGACCGCCGCCCACAGAAAATTGCCGTTCGGCAGCGTGGTGCGTGTGATCCGCGCGGACGGCGAGGTTGACAAGGACGGCGTAGAACTTCGTATCAACGACCGTGGCCCCTATACCGGCGGACGCGTGATCGATGTCAGCGCGAGCGCGGCAGGCAAGTTAGGATTCAAAGGCGCGGGCCTTGCACCGGTGCGTGTTTATCTTTGTGAATAATCATCAATCACCAATCGTCACGGCCCAGCCCGGTCTTGATGGCCGCTTTGTCGTGACGTGATGGCCTTATGGTTGCCAGTCGTGGCCGCTATAGGCGTTTGCGTGGAATGGAGATGATTGTCCATCCGCATATTCATCCATCGCCTTGATCGCATCGTCGACGACAACACCGGATAATTCCGGATGCGCCGGAAGACGGAAGAGTTCGGCGGTCTCCAATTTCAAGTGGCCATATTCACCGCGCAAAGTTTCACGGAAGGCGATGATATTGTCGATCCCGGATACGGTGAGCGATGTTTGGTCCGCGAAAACGGTTTTCTGCACAGTGACCTTTTGATCCGCCAGATGGGTGATGAAATTGTCGAGGTCATCCCATTCTTCATAAAGATGCATGGACATTTTGATCACAGGTGT
>CBFGQF010000093.1:0-7044 GCA_965650865.1 uncultured Alphaproteobacteria bacterium
GCAGGACATGGAATTCGTGCAATTTCACCCGACGGGTATTTACGGATCGGGCTGTCTCATCACCGAAGGCGCGCGCGGAGAGGGTGGATACCTTACCAATTCCGAAGGCGAACGTTTCATGGAACGTTATGCGCCGTCGGCAAAAGATCTTGCCTCCCGCGATGTTGTCTCCCGTTCGATGACCATTGAAATTCGCGAAGGCCGCGGCGTCGGTAAAAATAAAGATCATATCCATTTGAACCTGATGCACCTCCCGCCGGAAGTCATTCATTCGCGCCTGCCGGGGATTTCTGAATCCGCGCGTATTTTTGCGGGCGTTGATGTGACGAAGGAACCAATCCCTGTTTTGCCGACCGTTCATTACAACATGGGCGGCATTCCGACCAATGTGAAATGCGAAGTCCTTCGCCCGACCGAAGGCAATCCGAACAATATCGTTCCGGGCCTGATGGCAATTGGCGAGGCGGCGTGTGTGTCCGTACACGGCGCGAACCGCCTTGGCTCCAACTCTTTGCTCGATCTTGTCGTGTTCGGGCGTGCTGCTGCTATCCGCGCTGCCGAAACGGTCAAGCCCGGATCGCCGCACAAAACTGTTGCGAACGCCGGTGATAACGCGATTGCACGCCTTGATCATTTCAGAAATGCCAAAGGCCCTATCCGCACGGCGGACCTGCGTCTTGAAATGCAAAAGACGATGCAAAATCATGCCGCCGTTTTCCGCACGGGCGAAACATTGCAGGAAGGCTGTGACCAGATTTCAAAAATCTATGCGAAGAAATCCGATATCGGAATTTCCGACCGATCGATGGTGTTCAACACAGACCTTGTCGAAACGCTGGAGCTCGATAATCTTTTGGGGCAGGCCGTTGCCACGCTTTATTCCGGTGTGAACCGCCGCGAATCGCGCGGTGCGCATGCGCGTGAAGATTTCTCTGAACGCGATGATGAGAACTGGATGAAGCATACGCTGATGTGGGTTGATAACACGACCGGAAAAACCACTGTCGGTTATCGTCCCGTCATTCTCACCACACTTACCAGCGATGTAGAACCGGTACCACCGAAGAAGCGCGTTTACTAACGAATATCCACGCTTGGAACCCAATCAATCTCCCGCTCGTTTATCAGGCGGGAGATTTTATGATGACTGCAATCACGACATTACAAAGCACACCTTGCCCGACGCCCGAGGCCGCAACCGCCAGCCTTCAGGGCAGTATCCTTGAATTTGGCCGCGGCGGCCACGAAGTCAACGTGCGCGGCATCGACATTCGCGAAATGGATGATGGCACATTCATCGCGCTGGCGATTATCGAGATTGAGGAAATCGAAGAGGAGCAAGAGGAAAAGCCTGAAAAATCCTCGACGATGGAGGCTGAAGAATTGATCGAGCGGGAGAACGAGCTTTTCTGGCTGACGCACGGGAGCAGGGGCTCTCTGGCCGAAGATTCCTTGCCAGAGACGGATGGGCCAGTGGATGCAACCGAACAAATGGACAATCCCGGCTATATGGAAGACCGCGAAGCGTCGCAGGAACCGCTGCCCGAAGATGACCGGATTGGAATCGACCAGAGCGCCGAAGAGCTTGCCGATACGTTTGAAAATGATTTTTCCGAAGCGATGAGCCCTGAGCCACCGCCGCCCGGCACTATCACCGATACGGTCATTTCTTCATCGACCGCCGCGATGACTCCGGAAGAATTACGGGAAGAGGAAGAGCGGGTTCGTGCCCGTCATGATGAACTGCTGGCCGCCATAGCGGCGCGCGACAAGCGAATAGACGAAGATGGCCCGCGCCCTGCGCCGGAAGAATAAATAGCGATAAAACCGTAAAAAATCCTGCTCCGGCCCTTCACATTGGTGCCCGAACGGGCTATTTTTAGGGCGTTATTACAAGACAACCAAGGGGCCCTTTATGGTTCAGTTCGCGCTTCCGAAAAATTCGAAAATCCAGCAAGGCAAAAAAGTCGATGCGGCGGGGAAGGATGCCACGCGGACAAAGACGTTCAAGATTTATCGTTACGATCCTGACACAGGCGAAAACCCGCGTTACGATGAATTCACGATCGACCTTGATAATTGCGGACCGATGGTGTTAGACGCCATCATTCATATCAAGAACGATGTCGATAGCTCTCTCACCTTCCGCCGTTCCTGCCGCGAGGGGATTTGCGGGTCCTGTTCCATGAACATTGACGGGCGCAACACGCTCGCCTGTTTGAAACCGATTTCGGAAGTTTCCGGTGATGTTAAAATTACACCCCTGCCGCACATGCCGGTGGTGAAAGACCTCGTGCCGGATTTGTCTCACGTTTACAAACAATATGAAGAAATCCAGCCGTGGCTGAAATCCGATACGCCGAACCCGGAGCGCGAGCGCCTGCAATCGGCGGAAGATTCAGACAAGCTGAACGGCGATGACGGGCGCGGGCCCGCTGCCTGTATCCTCTGTTTCTGCTGTTCCACATCCTGCCCCAGCTATTGGTGGAACGCTGAAAAATTCCTCGGCCCCGCCATCCTTTTGAATGCTTACCGCTGGATTATCGATTCCCGCGACGATGCACAAAAAGAACGGCTCGATCAACTGGAAGACCCGTTCAAGCTGTATCGCTGTCACACCATCATGAACTGCACCAATGCCTGCCCGAAGAATTTGAATCCGGCCAAGGCAATCGCGGAAATTAAAAAGATGATGGCCGAGCGCAAGGCCTAGCCCAATTTCGGTTCCGCCGCGCCGCTTGGCTTGCCGGCAAGATAGTTGGAAGCCGCATCCTGAATAATCCCTGCGCCTTGCCCCGTAACATGGGCGGCCACGACCATTCCCGCCAAATTTCCTGCAAGGTTCATCGCCGGTTTTTTGAAATCCGGCTTCGGCCCGACATTGCCATGCGCATACATATCGGAAATGAAGTTTACGACCTTTTCCTGCAACATGTCATTCGCGTGATTGTATATTTGAGCGGCTTTTATCGCCTGTGGATGCTTAAACCGTCTCTCGTCGATGTCGACGAAGCGCCCGTCGAACATCAGGCGCATGGCGATAAAGCCCGCGTAGTCATGGATAGCATTTAATTGGTTGACTGTGGCTCTTCCGGCATGAAAAGCCGCGGAAAGCGATCGTGTCATTCTTCACTGATTTCCCTGTTTGTATAATTTTTTTTATTGATTAAACCATACTACAGGGGGCAGGTTTTGTAAAGATTATTGGTCAAAGGCGAAGGGCGGGGCCTGTCGCGCTTCTTATTTTTCCCCCGCCCATTTTTTCATTTTCAATAGGGCGCGGATATGCGGCGCGCCGGTGCGTTCCTCGTACTTCTCGTAATATTGCTGGTGATATTCTTCCGCAGGCCAGAATGTTCCATGCGGTTCCAGCCTTGTAACAATCGGATCCTTCCACGCCTTATCCGCCGTGGCGGCGGCAATGGCTTCTTGTGCGTCTTTCTTCTGCGCCTCGTCATGATAGAAAATAGCAGACCGGTATTGCGTGCCTTCATCCACGCCCTGACGGTTCAGGGTCGTAGGGTCATGTGCGCGGCGCAGGAAATGATCGGCCAGTTCGCGGTACGTTATTTTTTCGGGGTCGTAATAAATCTCCACCGTTTCGGCGTGGCCTGTACGGCCCGTGGTGATATCTTCATAGGTGGGATTGTCGAGCGTACCACCCTCATAGCCGGAACGGGTGTAAAGCACCCCCTCCAATCGCCTGAACTCGCTTTCCATGCACCAGAAGCATCCACCGGCAAAGCTGGCATAAGGGGTGTTTTCGGGGATTTTCTCCTGAATTGTCGTGGCCACATCCATTCCTTTCGCGGAAAACAGGGGGATAGCGGCGAGCAGGACTGCAAAAAGAATGAAAAACCGCATTTATTCCTCCTGTGCTTCCTATAATATGGGCCTTTCAAGGAGTCTTTCAAGCCATGGAACAAGAGCAAATCAACCGCACATTGCATCCCAAAGGGGCCGGAAAATCGATTTTTTCATGGTGTCTTTATGACTGGGCCAACTCGGCCTTCACTACGATTGTGATTACGTTCATCTTCAGTGTCTATTTCGGTCGCGGTATGATAGGCGATGAAACGCAGGGGGCCGTCTGGTGGGGCTATGCTGTTGCGGTGTCTGGGATTTTCATTGCAATCCTCGGGCCTGTTTGTGGGGCGGTGGCAGATCATTCCGGCGCGCGCAAAAACTGGGTCTTCTGGTTTTCGATGCTCTGTATTATTGGCAGCGGGCTTTTGTGGTGGGGGCAGCCGATGGCGCCCAGCGCCAATATCGTCTTCATCCTGGCGTGCGTGGTCATTGCCAACATCGGTTATGAATTGTCGCTGGTGTTCTATAACGCCATGCTGCCGCATATTGCGCCCAAACATTTGCTGGGCCGTATTTCCGGATGGGGCTGGGGGATCGGGTATCTCGGCGGTCTGGCCGCGCTTCTTTTCGCGCTTTATGGGCTGATGGGCGTAGGTGATCACGAGCCTTTCCTCGGTATTACAGGGGCGGATAGCATGAATGTGCGTGCCACAGGGCCGCTCGTCGCCCTATGGTTCATTGTGTTTATGATGCCGTTCATGATGTTCACGCAGGATATAGAGCGTAGCCCGATGAGCGTGAGGGATTCCATTCGTGCGGGCCTATCGCAGCTCTGGACCTCGTTGCGGGAAGTGAAGAAGCATAAAAACCTTGCGCAATTTTTGGTGGCGAGCGCAGTGTACCGCGATGGTCTCAACACGCTCTTTGCGATGGGCGGGATTTATGCGGCGGGCGTTTACGGCATGGACCTTGTCGAAATTCTCCATTTTGCTATCGGTATGAATATCGCGGCGGGGCTGGGCGCGTTTGTCTTTGCCTATCTTGATGATCGCGTAGGATCGAAACCCACCGTCATCCTTTCATTGATCGGTTTGATCATTGCGGGCATCGCCGTCCTTATGGCGCCGGACAAGGATGCATTCATGATGCTGGCATTGGTGCTCGGCCTGTTTGTCGGGCCCGCGCAGGCGGCATCGCGCACGCTGGCGGGGCGTCTTGCGCCCCATGGAATGGTGACCCAGACTTTTGGGTTATATGCCTTCACCGGCAAGTCTGCGGCGTTTTTGGGACCGCTCGCCTATGGTGCGGCCACGCAAATTTACGGCACGCAAACGGCGGGTATGTTCTCGATCATCCTGTTCTGGATCATCGGCCTCGGCCTTTTGGCATGGGTGAGGGAACGCCGCGATGATTGATCGTCCATCGCCCAATCATGGGGAACGTAAAGGGCTCGGGATCGAATTCCTGATCCTTCATTACACAGGGATGAAAACGGGCCAGGAGGCGCTGGAGCGCCTTTGCGATCCGCAAAGTGAAGTCAGTGCTCATTACGTTGTCGATGAAGACGGCGCCATCTATAAATTGGTGGAAGAAGATCGCCGCGCATGGCATGCAGGCGCGTCTTACTGGATGGGGGATAACGACATCAATTCCTCTTCCATCGGCATTGAAATCGTCAATCCGGGGCATGAGCATGGATACCGCGCCTTTCCGTCTGCGCAGATCGATGCGCTCGCCGGTCTGTGTCAGGACATCATGGCGCGGTATGATATCTATCCCGAAAATGTGCTCGCCCATTCGGATGTTGCGCCCGCACGCAAGGAAGACCCCGGCGAGTTGTTCCCTTGGCGTGATCTTGCGGAAAAAGGCGTTGGCGTATGGCCTGTTCCGGCGGATGAAGACGCGGTTCTGGCGGCGGGGATCAAACTGGAACAGGCTCTGCATGATTGCGGCTATGATCCACGGGTTAAACTGCGCGATAAAATCACGGCCTTTCAACGTCATTACGTGCCGGAGGCGTTCGGCTCCGGCCATGCGGGGGAGGCGGATTCCCTGACGCGGCGGCGCCTTTACGCGCTTTTGGCCGGACATTTTCTTGCATCCAAAGAATAATCGATGATAGAACACGTCTTGGCCGGAGGGCCGGACGGCCGCTGGTATCGTAAGGTGCGAGAGGAAAGTCCGGGCTTCACGGAAATACGGTGCCGGATAACGTCCGGACGGGGCAACCCGATGGAAAGTGCAACAGAAAACAAACCGCCGATGGCCCGCAAGGGATCAGGCAAGGGCGAAACGGTGCGGTAAGAGCGCACCGCGGTTCTGGTAACAGAAACGGCATGGCAAACCCCACCGGAAGCAAGACCAAATAGGGGCCGCGCATGGGCACATTTCCGGCTCTGCGGCCCGGGTAGGTTGCTAAAGTTGGTTGGTGACAATCAATGTAGAGGAATGGCCGTCCAGTCTTCGCAAGAGGATGGACAGAACCCGGCTTACAGGTCCTCCGGCCAAATTCATAAAAGTAAACTTTGTAAGGGTGTGTTGTGACAAAAATAATAGAATTCCGTCTTAAGGAAACATATAACGCGGCGCTGCGCGATCAGGAAAAATGGCGCTTTCATTCAAAAGGGTATCCGGCCATGCGCGATCCGGCGGCCGAGGCACCTGTGGGCTTGTTGACATCTGCTAGCAAGGTGGACGAACATAAACTACGCCAGCACCACGGGCCTGCCGTCCAGATATAAGTTTTAGGCAAAAAATAAAGCCGCGCGGTTGAAGGCCGGCGCGGCTTTTGAATTTTCCAGGTTCACGCTGGCTTGTAGTCAGGCCAGGTTGATCAAATCGACACGGCGGATCAAATCCATGGCCTTGTCGAATTCCGCGAATTTATACGCGGAGAAGGCGATCGTTCCGAGATACAGGCCGCCGCTCAGGGCAAAGCCCATGACAAACAGGGTCATCAACATTTTATACTCCCACACACAGGTTTTAAGGTTTTTAAGGGCTTTCCTTTGGCTTTGTATCGGATCCCACATCCTTGCCGCAGGGCGCTTCCTCATCGCTAGTGACAAAGAGTTACCATAACAAATTTCCAGAATCAACATGTTTTTATCAAAAAATGCATGGCTTTCTGCGGTTTTTGCATAACTTGAGAAATAATCGAACAAAACTTATGGAATTAAAAACCGAATATATATTCATAAAATCTTAATTAAAGGTGGGGCCGACATTCCGGTCCGA
>CBFGQF010000094.1:0-7033 GCA_965650865.1 uncultured Alphaproteobacteria bacterium
TTGCGATGGGGCAATTAAGAGACAAAGGCATATTAGAGTATGTCTAAGAGTATTTTAGAAAGAATGCGCGAAGGGAAAAAAGCCTATTTAAATTCAATACAGGCCCAGCGCGATGAATATGCCAGAAAATTAAAACTATTATATATTCCCAGTTTCTTCATTATTGCTCTCGTACTAGGTTTTATCATGGATGATTATATCGATAGGGCCACTGCGCATACCATCCTATTGCCTACAGGATTAATTGGTGCATATGCGCTTGCTGAATTTAAGGCTCTGGCCAAATTCCCAGATAAAGAAAAACCCCGCCAATGAGCGGGGTTTTAATTGATCAGATTTCAAGAACGAGGCGGCTCGGGTCTTCAATCGCGTTCTTGATGCGGACGAGGAACGATACGGCCTCTTTCCCATCAATGATACGGTGATCGTAAGACAACGCGACATACATAATCGGGCGGGCCTTGATTTCGCCGTTCGGCATCACAACAGGACGCTGCACGATGTTGTGCATGCCAAGGATACCGACCTGCGGTGTATTCAGGATTGGCGTAGACAGCATAGAGCCGAAAATGCCGCCATTGGTAATGGTAAACGTGCCACCCTGCATTTCGGCGATGGAGAGTTTTCCATCCTTCGCCTTCACGCCCAGCGTTGCAATGTCTTTTTCAATCTGCGCCATGTTTTTCGTGTCGCAGTCTTTGACAACCGGGACCACAAGGCCTTGTGGTGTCGATACGGCAACACCGAGGTCGTAATAGTTTTTATAAATGATCTCATCACCGGAAATTTCGGCATTCACCGCAGGGAATTCTTTTAGTGCATTAACGGCGGCCTTCACGAAAAACGACATGAAACCAAGCTTGGTGCCATATTTCTTTTCGAACGCATCTTTATATTGATTGCGGATGGCCATCACGTTCGTCATGTCGACTTCGTTGAAGGTCGTCAGCATGGCAGCAGTGTTTTGCGCCTCCTTCAGGCGTTTTGCAATCGACTGACGCAGGCGCGTCATTTTCACACGCTCCTCCCGCGGGCCAATGTCACGCGGTGCGGAGATAACTGGCACCGGAGCAGCAGCGGCAACAGCAGGTTTTGCACCGCCTTCGAGATGATTGATAACATCGCCCTTTGTCACGCGGCCATCGCGGCCTGTGCCCGCGACATCGGACGGATTAATGTTGTTATCGGCCATCATCTTGTTCGCTGCGGGGCCGTTGTTGCCGGGTGATGTTGAAGATGATGCCACCGGTGTCGGGGCCGCTTCGCTCGCAACCGCGGGTGCGGACGGTGCCGCCGCCGGGGCAACAGGATCAGACTTTGGCGCAGCAGCAACAGAACCAGCGGCGCCAATTTCACCAAGGATCGCGCCAACGCCGACATTGGTCCCTTCCTTCGCAATGATACGGGATATAATTCCTGCCTCTGGCGCATTGACTTCCAGAGTCACCTTGTCCGTTTCCAGCTCGACGATCGTTTCATCGGCGGCAACGGCATCTCCTTCCTTTTTCAGCCATTTGGCAACGGTTGCTTCGGATACGGATTCACCCAGTGTCGGGACTTTGATGTCAGCCATTTTTATGTCTTTTCAAGTGATGGTTAATTGCGCCCCTAATTTGGCGCGAAAAGAGGCGAAGATCAATAGGATAGATGGGAATTTTCCGGCAAAAACGGCGGTCGTTCAAAGTTGTAGGGTTGGGGGAGCCGCACCCTGTGCAGGAGATTGTGCGGGGGCGTATCGTTGCAAGCTTTCTGCCAAGCGGAAGAGCAGCTTGCCATCCGTTGACATATAGGCAGGACGTATATCCGTTTCTTCCTGCAGGCGCATGACCTTGACAAAATCCGATTGGTCTTCCGCCACCGTGATGTCATGGCAAATCGCCTTGTCATCGTTCAAAAACGGGAAAGCCAGAACATTTTCAAAATTGCCGGCCCCTTCGATACGCGGGGCATCCGGTTTTGTTCCGAAACCCCATTTAAAAAGCGTGGTCATACCAAACCCCTTCAAGGAGAGAGCCTCGTAAAGCTCCGTCGGCGTCGCCTCATCATAGAACAGGATTACGATGTCACGGTTCGGGAATTGATCGGCCAGAGGTTGCGCCAGTTTGGCGGCGCGAACGTTCTGAAGCTCTGTATTGCCACGATCCGTCTGTAATTTCCGCTGCGCTTCTGTAAGGGCTTGAGCAGCTTCCTCAAGCTCTTCATCCGTTTCCGAATCAAGCTCGGCGGCAACATAATCTTCGTGCAGTTTCTCGGATTTCTGTTCATAAATAATGTCGAGACTAACATCCGAATTGATGGCGACGATAATAGCATCATGCGGGCGGCTGTAACGGTCAACCGCCACCTGAAATCCGGCGAGCGTTGTCGGCAAAACAACGTCCTGTGATGCCGCATAAATGCCATTGGTGAAAATGCCGCTGGAAATATTCTTTTGCCTCAGAATCGTCTCGATGGCGTCAAAGGAAGTTTCTTCAATAATCGTCAACATAGCACTCACTCTCTCTTGTTATAATTAATCCAGCTTGCCAAGCATTTCGTAGGTCAGCTGCATCGGCGCGGCAGGTTCCTGCGGCGGTGGCGGCGTTACCAGCTCCGAAATGGATGTCAGTCTCATCGCTTCCCGATCAAGAACATCTACCTGCATCACGGTACGTGGGGACGCCCAGAAATCAAAAGAGGCCATACCGGTCACCAGAAACAGATCACCATGACGCACGAAAGGGTTTTGGAGATTGGTGTGTTTCAGATAGGAAAGCTTCAGTTCAATCACTACCTCTTTGCCATCCACTTCAAATGTGCGGCCCTTCAGCGACACATCACGATAAGACCCCTTTTTATGGCCTGTTTTATGATCGAGCCTGTCACGGAACAGGCCAACGGTTTTGTCTTCAGTCGCTTCGAATACCATGGCGCAGGGAACGGGATCGCTCTTTCTGTTTTTACCAAGACGGTTGTAAAGATCGACGAGCCAGAGCGGGCCATCTTTTTCGCGGGCAAGACCAAAAAACCTCATCCATGGAACAGGGGCGTCCGTGCCTACCAGCACAACGGAATCCTCAATGCGCGAGCGATCCGCCGTTTGCAAAAGACGAATAAAATCATCCGGCGATTTGATGGTCCATGTTTCCCGATCACGAAGGTCCGGGTCGTTTAAAAGCCATTTGCTTTTTGCGCGTGGGGTGCCGAAATGCGCCTGTCCGAATGTAGACAGCACTTCGCTATGGGATAGAGTATTAAAAACAATACGATACCCTTTGGTTACATCGATTTCGCGTTTTTGTGACATACGCCTTATATGGCAAACCATTTGGGAAAAAGCCAGAAAAAACCCCTCAGGCGGCGCAGAGGGGTTTTAATTCAATATGTTACGGCGATTAGACTTTCAGCGCCTCGTCGATCAACTTGGCCTGTTCGGCCTGGTGACGGGCGAGAAGACCGGTGGCGGGCGCGGCGGCATCGATACGCCCGACATAGCGCGGACGGCTCGCCTTATGTTTGCCTTCGGCCAGAACGGCTTCGATCCGGCGGTCGACGAAATGCCAATAGCCCTGGTTTTGCGGTTCTTCCTGACACCAGATGATTTCGGCGTTCGGATATTGTTTCAGCTCCTCCATCAAAACCTTGTGTGGGAACGGATAAAGCTGTTCAAGACGCAGGATCATGACATCATCAATCTTGCGCTCTCTCCGCTCGGCCAGAAGGTCATAATAAACCTTACCTGTGCACAGGACCACGCGCTTGATCTTGTCCGGCTTGGCAAGGCTATCGCGGTCTGTATCCCACAGAACGCGGTGGAAGGTTGTGCCTTCGGCGAAATCCGCAAGGTCCGACACCGCGAGTTTGTGACGCAGAAGCGATTTCGGCGTCATGATGATCAGTGGCTTTCTGAAGTCACGGCACATCTGGCGGCGCAGAGCGTGGAAATAGTTGGCAGGCGTCGTGATATTACAGACCTGCCAGTTGTCTTCCGCGCACATTTGCAAGAAACGCTCGGGGCGAGCGGATGAGTGTTCCGGCCCCTGCCCCTCCATCCCGTGCGGGAGCAGCATGACAAGGCCGGACATACGTAACCATTTGGATTCGGCGGAGGAGATGAATTGATCAATGATCATTTGCGCACCATTGACGAAATCACCGAACTGCGCCTCCCATAACGTCAGGGCACGCGGTTCCGCCATAGAGTACCCGTATTCGAAACCGAGCACAGCAAGTTCGGAAAGTGGCGAATCATGCGCTTCGAACCGCGGCTGATCCGGCGCGATGTTTTGTAGCGCAATATGTTTGTTTTCATTGTTCTGATCATAGATGATGCAGTGACGTTGCGAGAACGTGCCGCGCCCGACATCTTCGCCGGACAAGCGAACAGCATAACCATCTTGTAGCAAGGTGCCAAAAGCCAGCGCTTCGCCAGTCGCCCAGTCGAAATCCTTGCCGGTTTCAAACATTTTCTTCTTGGTTTCGAGCAGACGAAGAATTTTCGGATTCGCCGTAAACCCATCCGGCACCGATGTAATCACTTTGCCGACGTCCTGCAAGCGCGCAATGGGCACAGCAGTTTCGCCGCGGCGGTCATCGCCATAGGCAACCTTCATTCCGGTCCATTTGCCTTCCAGATAGTCGGCCTTGTTCGGCTTGAAGCTCTTGGTCGCCTCAAACGCATCTTCCAGATATTTGTTGAATTCGTCGGACATGGCCTTTGCCTCATCCGCCGTAATAACGTTTTCGGCGGCGAGCTGCGCCGCATATTGTTCACGCGTTGTGGTTTGATCTTTGATCTTCTTGTACATCAAAGGCTGTGTGAAGGCCGGCTCATCTCCTTCATTGTGACCAAAGCGACGGTAGCAGAACATGTCGATAACGACATCCTTCTTGAACTCCTGACGGAATTCGGTCGCAATGCGCGCAACGTGAACGACGGCTTCCGGATCATCACCATTCACATGGAAGATCGGTGCGGACAGCATCTTCGCAACGTCCGTGCAGTAGGGGCCCGAACGGCCGAATTTCGGCATCGTCGTAAAACCGATCTGGTTATTGATGACGATATGGATGGTCCCGCCAACGCGATAGCCCGGCAATTCGGACATCATGAGAGTTTCGGGAATGATCCCCTGTCCCGCGAACGCGGCGTCACCATGGAGCAGCAGAGGAAGGACCTGGTTGCCGGTTGTATCGCCGCGCTGAATTTGTTTTGCGCGGACCTTGCCTATTACGACCGGATCGACCAGTTCGAGGTGCGACGGGTTGGCTGTCAGCGACAGGTGGATTGTGTTGCCGTCAAAATCACGGTCGGCAGAAGTCCCGAGGTGGTATTTAACGTCGCCAGAACCCTGAACATCATCCGGCACGGCAGAGATACCCTGAAATTCCGAGAAGACGGCTGTGAACGGCTTCATCATGACGTTGGTCAGGACGTTCAGGCGGCCACGGTGCGCCATACCGACCACAACTTCCTTCAGGCCGAGCTGGCCGCCACGCTTCAGAATTTGTTCGATACACGGAATAAGGGCTTCACCGCCATCAAGGCCAAAACGTTTGGTGCCGACATATTTCGTGTGCAGGAATTTTTCGAAGTTTTCGGCGGCGGTCAAACGTTGCAAAATTGCGCGCTTGCCATTGACCGTAAAGTCCGTCTGGTTCCGCGGCCCCTCAATCCGTTCCTGGATCCATTGTTTCTCGGCAGGATCCGACATATGAAGGAATTCAACACCGATATTGCCGCAATAGGTGGATTTCAACACATCGAGAATATCGGTAAGCGTCGCATATTCCTTGCCCAATACGCCATTGATAAAGATCGAACGGTTATAATCCGCATCGGTAAAACCGTAATGGGCAGGATCCAATTCCGGATGGACATCCACCGGTTTCAATCCCAGCGGGTCAAGGTTCGAAAGCAGATGACCGCGGGCGCGGTACGCGCGGATCAACATCAGGGCACGGATGGAATCCAGCGCCGCCTGACGGGCATCACCGGAAGCCGCCGGAGAAGCAGAGCCTTCGACATTCCCATTGGCAGGGGTATTAAAGCCATTGCCGTCACGGCGGTTTTCAGAAGGGGTCCAGCTTGCACCGTGCAATTCACGAAGGATGGTAATTTCCTTATCGTTCAGCGTGATAAAGAAATCCTTCCAGCTGCGGTCGACGCTGCCGGGGTTTTTTAAATAGCTGCTATACAGATGCGCGATATATTCGCCGTTGGCACCGGTGAGGAAGGACAGGTTTTCAGACATTTCTCTATTATATCCGCGTTATCACGCGGCCCCGCTTGATGATGGTCTCTACGCGAATGGTTATATAATACACCGCATGTACAGTACAATCCCGAAAAACAAAGAAAACACAAGGTCTTCAGGCGGGATTTTTGAGCAGTTGCAGCAAGCGGCCAAGCGCTTCTTTCTCAGACCCGGAAATATTCTCCGGCATTGTGTCATCCGCTCTAGCGGCAACCCAGTCGGTCACCTTCGCAATCAGCTTTCCCCCAAACATATGGGTCGACAAATCCTCATGCGCGTCCGCCCCTTCGCTGGCCGCCATGGCAACCCTTTTGGCGATGTGGAAAATAGATTTACGGTACAAGGCCGCTTCACGTAAAGGCAAGCGATCATCGACCAGAGCCAAAGCCTTTGGTAAATCGTTCGGTGCGGTGCCCGCCATTTCATCCCATAATGGCCAGACATCCTTATGCGCCAGAATTTCGGAAATGATCGTGGCGACAAAACTGCCCTTACCCGCCTTCTCCCCGATCCGTCCCAGCGTGTTTTCAAGCGTCATACCTTCGCGCGCGTCGTCCCGCCCGGTATTAGCGACATCGTCGATGCGGGATATCCATACCCCCACGCGATAGGGCATCGATAAAACCACATCAAGTTCTTCGGGCTGAAAATCCGTGAAGTAGGACGTTCCCATTTCTATTCCTGAATCCTGTGTTTCATGGCCTCACAAACGCGGGAAAGCGCCGCGCGTTCAGACCGGCTTATATGAATATGATCGATTGCGGTTACCTGCTTGTCGCCACCTTTTATTTTGGATA
>CBFGQF010000095.1:0-7024 GCA_965650865.1 uncultured Alphaproteobacteria bacterium
CCGCTTTTGCCTTTGATCCCAAATAAAATATTGACTTGGGGGTGGATTATCGGTAATAGAGGGATATCTTTTTTGGAAATTCCACGAAATTGTGAGTGTTTTCTGCGGGTTCGCCTGCGAAAGGCCGGAAGGAAAAACCTTCGAAGCCATCCCAACAAAGAAACTTTAATACTTTTCATATATACTGAATAAAGGCTAAAAACCCCACAACCCCCGATCCTTACCGGATAGTCACCCCCCAAGAACATCAACGGATTTTCTTATGAATCTTCAAGAACTTAAGACACGTACACCCGCAGAGCTTCTGGCCTTCGCCGAAGAGCTGGGCATTGAAAACTGCGCGGCGATGCGCAAGCAGGACATGATGTTCGCGGTGCTCAAATCCCTTGCCGAAGAGGGCGTTCCCATTTCGGGCTCCGGGGTTTTGGAGGTGTTGCAGGACGGCTTCGGCTTTCTGCGCTCCCCGGAAGAAAATTATCTGCCCGGGCCGGACGATATATATGTCTCCCCGTCCCAGGTCCGCCGCTTCGGCCTTCGCACCGGCGATATCGTGGAGGGCGAGATCCGCGCCCCGAAAGATTCCGAGCGTTATTTTGCCCTTTTGAAGGTCGACACAATCAACGGCGAACTCCCTGAAAAGGTCCGCCACCGCATCAATTTCGACAACCTGACGCCACTCTACCCCGAGCGTAAAATCAATCTTGAAATTTCCAACGGTGATCCGTCGAAAAAAGATTATTCGCAACGTGTGATCGAATTGGTTTCCCCGCTTGGTTTTGGTCAGCGCGCCCTGCTCGTCGCTCCGCCGCGCACCGGTAAAACCGTGATGCTGCAAAATATCGCGGCCTCGATCGCTGCCAATCATCCGGATGCTTACCTCATTGTTCTTTTGATCGATGAACGCCCGGAAGAAGTGACCGACATGGCCCGCTCTGTCCGCGGCGAGGTTATTTCCTCCACCTTCGATGAACCGGCCGCCCGCCACGTACAGGTCGCCGAAATGGTTTTGGAAAAGGCGAAACGCCTTGTCGAACACAAACGCGATGTTATCGTTTTGCTCGATTCCATCACCCGTCTTGCCCGCGCCTACAACACGGTTGTGCCCTCATCCGGAAAGGTTTTAACCGGCGGCGTGGACGCCAATGCCCTGCAGCGCCCGAAACGTTTCTTCGGCGCCGCGCGTAATATCGAACAGGGCGGTAGCTTAACCATCATCGCAACGGCGCTCATTGAAACAGGCAGCCGGATGGACGAGGTTATCTTCGAAGAATTCAAAGGCACCGGTAACTCCGAAATCGTCATGGAGCGCAAGATCGCCGACAAGCGCGTCTTCCCGGCCATCGACATCCAGAAATCCGGCACGCGGAAAGAAGAATTGCTGGTTGATAAGGAAACATTGCAGAAAATGTGGATCCTGCGCCGTATCCTCAATCCGATGGGCACGGTTGACGCCATGGAATTCCTGCTCGACAAGATGCGCCAGACGAAG
This sequence comes from uncultured Alphaproteobacteria bacterium, assembly GCA_965650865.1. Classification (GTDB taxonomy): domain Bacteria; phylum Pseudomonadota; class Alphaproteobacteria; order Micavibrionales; family Micavibrionaceae; genus Micavibrio_A. Next base: position 1,490 of record CBFGQF010000095.1, read on the forward strand.
AACAACGACGATTTCTTCAATGCGATGAACCAGTAACAGATGCGGGGCTTAAATATGTCCCCTGCCATCTAAAATCAAAACCGCCCCGATGGGCGGTTTTTTACTTATATGGCCATGTGGTCCCAAGCTAGATCAAAAAACAGAAGCTGCGTTTCGACAAACTCAGGTTGATCGAAAAGCATCACGTTCACAGGATCATTAAAATCTACAAGCGCGACTTTAGTACCATACGTATAAATGGTCTTACTTTTAAATCTATCCGACGGGCAACGTTTGTAAATGCAATATCGAGCACCAATATCGCCTTCCTCAACTATGACTCGAAATCTGAAAGTATTTTTTATTGGCACCATTCTTTCCACATGCATTGTAAAGAACTCATTGCCTAGAGTGTTTTTTACCAAATGGGAAACCCCGTTATACAATGTGATTTCCGTCCATTTTCTTTTAATAAGTGTTTCGTAGATATCATTGTAAAATTCCCGAAACCCGTGCTCTCCTGTAAAAATTCTTAATTGGTCCCGCACTTCACGAACACCATTATTATCTAACAATTCTATGCCCGCATTCTCTATAACTTGCTGAATTGTAAGAAGTGTATTTTTTGTTGGGGACCCATTATCATGTTCAAAATTACTTATTGTCTGAACATGCATATCACAATGCTTCGCGAGCTCCGGCTGGCTCCAGTTTAGAAGAGCCCTCGCTGCCCGACATTGTGCGGATGTTATTATGCGCATTTAAGCGGCAACCTTTGCAGTGTTTTTCGATTTCTTTTTCATGAAAGCAATTGTCGTCATGGACAGGGGCGCAGGTATATTATTTTCTCTTAAGTAATATAAGGGCAAAGGAAAGGTGCCGGGATATATTTCAGCAATGTCGTCTGCAGACATGATCATGCTCACCGCAATTTCCTCTAGTATATAATTTCTGGATGCAGAAAAAAAATCATTCTTTCTTTCTTCGGGATAGCCTTCTTTGCCCCTGCGTCTTTCCCAAAAGGCTTCAACACTTTCTTCTACAAGCTTATAAAATCTAGGATCTGTTCCGTACATCTGGTTGGTTTTTTCCATCAATGACGGCCAGCTGACATCTTTTTTCCAATTTTCCCAGCGGGTAATATTAGCGTTTGGAAGAAAAGACAAGGCTTCTTTATTTCTGTCCATCCATTCTTCGCCGGCAGCAAGGGCCTTATCAAAAGCGGTAAAGGGAGAGTAGCCATGATACACAAGATTGTGTCTTTGAAGTGTATCGCAAAGATTTATGCTTATTTTATCAAAGGAATTCGCGGCCATCCATGTAGTGGTGGCTAAAAATTTTTCGTCCTCATGATAGGGCTGTCCAACAGATATCTGTAAACGAGCATGAGAGAAATTTTCTAATTCATTCTTTGTAATGCGTACTCTATATTTTAAAGACATCTTTCGCCTCACTGTAATCGGGCTGCTCTAGCATCTCCCAGAGCAGATCATATTTATTTCTAAAAAATTTTGCCAAATCGGCGTCGCGATGAACTAAGACGCTCTGCGTTGTCGCGGAAAGAATGGCAACGTTTTCCCCATATATGAAGATTGCTTGGTTGACGAAGAACCTCTCAGGTATCCATCGATATTCTTCCGGTTTGCCTCGTAAGTAACGATCGCCATACTTTATCATGTGGCGCATTTTCAGTCCGCTCTCACGCAGTTTGGCAACCTTTTTAACCAAGGCTGGCGGCGAAACTTTTTCATCGGCGCCATCAATAAGGAGTTCGCCGCCTCCCTGTAGGGTAAAACCAATATCATCGAAAAGTTTTAGAAGACAATTGCTGCCGTCTAGGACTGTTAACCTTCTCTCTTCAATAGAAACACTATTATCCTTGAAAACGACCCCTGCACGATCAAGTGCCATTTCAATCGCTAGCATTGTGTCTTGGGACGGGTTTTGTTTTTCGTTTTCGATCAAATTGATAGTGCGTCCAGAAACACCGCTTTCCCGCGCCAGATCCTCTTGGGACCAGCGCAAAAGGCCGCGTGCTGCAGTGATATAGTTCGGTTTAATCATAATATCTCTTAATTCTCATTCTTCTGTTTTTCTGATTTAAAGATCAAAAAAAAGAATGTCAATTAACTTTTTGTTAATCTTTTGTCTATAAAAATCCTACATACCGAATGAAACGACATTCACTTTTAACAATTTTAGGAGAGCACATCATGAACATCCGCGTTGTGGGGCGCAAAATTGGCCGCATTATCAAGGGTTTGAAGGGCCAGACGTCCGAAATCACGTTTTTCGAGGTAAAAGAGTTGTACAACGCCGCCTACGAACAAAAGGCCCAGGCCCGCAACGCCCTTCGCCAGTTCAAGCGGATCGAGGCGCAGGCCCGCCGGATGGACGCCGCCTATCGTGCCCAGCTGGGCCTGACCCGGAGGGCCGCATAATGCAGCACATTATTCTCTCTGGCGAAGACAAGGCCAAACTGGACGCCGCGTTTCAACAATTCCTTTTTAAATTCATCGATGTTGCCCGTACGGTGCCCAAGGAAAAATATCTCTATCCCATCATGCGGGGCGTGCCGTTCCGCGATCTGGAAGTTGCGCTTGATCTGGCCATTCTGGACCGCCAGCGCGCCAACGACAACGCCCACGAATAATTTTTAAAACTCCCACACACAAGGGTTATCCGCCGCTCCCCACAAGCGGCGGATTTCTTTTGGTTTCTGCCAACCATTTGAATTTGCCTAAAATGCATCCTAAATCCGAAACGATAATTCTTGAAAATTTGTGCGCCGCCGTGATGTAATAAAATTAAGAACACGATCACGAAAAATCACAAAAGCGCGGCGAACGCCGGCGAGCTTGAACAAGGGTGGGTACCAAAATGTCTTTCACAAGGCCGCATCATCATGCGCGCATCGTTGCGCACAATCACGATTGGGAACGGGCTATCCGTTGCACCATCATTTTGAAATCATTGCTGCTGGCCGTCCTTGTTTTGGCCTTTGCCGCGGCACCTGTTTATTCCGCCGAAACGAAATCCATACCGTTGAAATCATCGGTACAGTCAAAATCTTCTTCCACCGGAAAAGGATCTCCCTGCGCCCCCCCTCAGAATACGCGCATGGAAAAAAGCGATTCAATCGCCGGACCCGCCCACCGGTTACAGCGCAATGCTGTGTCTCCTCCGGCCATGTCCCATGCCATGGCGCTTTCCATCGCGCTCGGTCTGCGTAACGCGACCGGGCCGGTTGTGAAATCCGTCAAGGCACCGGGAAAGGCCGTCACCACCTCTGCATCGATTGCGCCTACACGCAAGGATGTGCAAAGCCGCACCCTCACGGCTTCTGCAACACATGCACAATGCGCGCGGCAGTTGTCGATGCGGTAAATTTCCTAGGGGTGTAAACAAAAACCGCGCGGGCATCCTCCTCCCGCGCGGTATTACTTTGCCGTTTATTGCAAAAAGCCCAAAAGATATTGATACCAATAAGGGGTGGCGTTGCCGAGCGCGCGGCCCAGCTCGATCATAACGGGCGTTAGGATAAGCGCGGCGGCATAGCCGATTTGCGGCGCCTGGCCTGCCTTTGGAATCAATGTTTTCTTTTGTGAATCGGGGACGAGGTGACCGAGCGCGTTCTGCACCGACCCCGCCGCCATAGTCCGCACCGACATCAATGTGATTGTCCCGCCGAGCAGCAGCGGGATAAAATCGATCAGAATATCGAATTTTATATCGGGCAACAGGCGGGTGATGAAGGCCCTAACAGGCGTTGCGAAATAGACGGCCGATAAGGCAGCGTTGATAGCGATGCCAAGTGCAAGCCCCCGCTGCCGCGGTTTTTTTGTAATGCGGGCAATTGCGGTTTCGGCAAGGGTGACGATATGGTCTGCCGCGCTCTGACTTAATCCGGCATCGTATTTTTTAAGCAAAAGCCCGCTGGCCTTTTGCGGCGTTGTCCGGGCGGCATATAAGACACCTTGCGCAATAAGGCGATAACGTGTTGCGCTTTTTATCTTTGCGCCGACCGATCCGGAGCCGGCGGCCGCTTCCTCCAGATCATCGATCCCCCTTTGCACCATTTTTTCAAGGATCATCGGAAAATTGACCAGATCGGCTTTATAGCCGAACACGCCGCAGGCAATCTCCTTTTTACCGAGGGCAAAGGTGATGTCGCCATACGGGAAGGTTACTTCGTAATTGGCGCCAACCGCGTTTTCTTTGTCATCGGCGGCGCGGCCTTCCAGCCTTATTTTCTGATCTTTCACCAGCGCGGCGCCCGCCGCCTCGATCATATGCGCGGCATGTTGCGGAATTGATTTGGCATCATATTCGAAATAGGTGATGGCCCCGGCCATTAGGGTGATGATATGGCTGCGCCATCCTTGCCCGCCACACGATGCGCATTTGGATGTGCCATGCCCGTGACAAGTGCGGCACGGCATCATGCCGGTCTTGCGGCACATATCGCACGGGACATATCGTTGCCCGAAGCATTTTTGACACTTCACACCTTGCAGCAATCCCGTCCCGCGGCAATTCGGGCAGAACATCAAACCGCGCGCGGAACATTTGATGCAAGGCTCTATCCGGCGGCCCTGACATTTCGGGCAGGGGCCCTGTCCGTTGCCGTGGCAGGTGGGGCACGCATCGTGCCATGTGAATTCGCGTTTTAGGAAATCGATCGGGATTTGTTGCCCGCCAAGCCCGAACCCCTTATCGGGCCGCGATAGAAGGCTGGCGGCAATTTGCGTGCGAACACTGGCATCGCGCACGGCGGAAATCATCACGCTGTCGATTTGCTTGGTGGCTTCCTCACGGCTGCCGACCATTGTGCCGGACGTTATTTTGCCGGGCGCTTCGCGCTCGCTGACAACCGGCTTCAATTCAAGATAGGTCCCGGCATGCAATGTGTGCAGGCCGATACTGTGACGGACAATTGAAATGGCAGAGGCCTTGACACCATTACCCTTGCACAGCGCGCGCACCTTTTCCAGCGCGGCCTGCGCCAGTTGGTCGGGTGTTTGCTGGTAAGAAATACTCTCCGCCACGGTGATGTTACGATGCTTTCTTCACAAAATGCGGTTCATGCAGGTTCTTTTTCAAGAAAAGAACAGTGTGATGATCGGCCTCTTTCGCCGCGTCCGCATCATAATGCTCTCCGCCGACGCGGGTGAAGGCATGGTCTTGTTCCTTGTAGACATGCATCGAGATATGATGGTTGTAGGCAAGGTCGTGTGTGATTTTGGCGGTGGCTTCGGGTGAAGAGAATTTATCCTTGCCCGCAATATGCAGCAACAACGGTTTGTCGATGATCTTGGCTTCGTCGAGCAAGGCCTCCAGCCCCACCGCGTAATATCCAACGCTGGCATCTGAATCCGATTTCGCGGCCATCAGGTAGGCGAGTTTGCCGCCAAGGCAATAGCCGAGCACGCCGACATAACCGTTGCCGTCTTCATCCCGGCGGTAATGATCGATCGCCGCCTGCAGGTCCTGCAAGCCCAGCTTCACATCGAAACGGTTCATAAGGTCAAAGGCCTTGTCCCATTCTTCCTTGGT
>CBFGQF010000096.1:0-6905 GCA_965650865.1 uncultured Alphaproteobacteria bacterium
TCAGGCGCCGGCCGCGAAACGGGCGAACATGATCTCAAGAAAGCGAAGAGCCTTTCAGAGCTTATAGGCAACCAGAATGCCTTCGGGGATAATGTTTATCCCCTCCTCGGCGTAATTGAACGGCGCGATCCAGAAACACTTACAAAATCGCTTGTTGAATTCTCGCCGCGCCAGGTTCTGCAGAAAGATTTCGATGCGCCCTTGTCGGAAGGCGATATCGTTCATCTTTTCACGATGGCGCAGATACACAACCTAGGCAAAAAAACTTCTTCTGAACCTCTGCTGCAAAAAGTCTCTTCAACACCGGCCGCCGACGATATTGTCAAAGATGGCTATATATCGTCTTTCCTTCAGGAACGTTCCGCCTTTATACGCGGCGCTGTGCGTCAGCCGGGTGCGTATCCGGTTGCCAAAGATACCAGCCTTGAAACCTTGCTGGCGGTTGCAGGTGGCGCGACGATAGAAGCCGATACCGATAATATCGAAGTGACCAGCCGATTGATACCCGCCGATGAAAGCGCGGATGCGATGGCGCCAAACCGTATCAATGTCAGTTTTTCAAAAGACAATATGGCGCAGATCAAAATATCGCCCGGGGATACTGTGCGCGTCATGCAAAAATTCAACCGTGTCGAAGAACAAAGCATCACGCTGCTGGGCGAGATTAGAAACCCGGGCAAATATGATCTTCTCCCGGGCGATACGATGATGAGCCTATTACAACGTGCAGGGGGGCTTACTGATATCGCCTATCCGGATGGCGTGATCTTCAGCCGCGCATCTGAACGCAAGCAGGAGCAAAGCCGCTACAAGGCCGCAGCACAGGAACTGGAAATGCAACTTGCCAGCATCCTGAAACAGGATGACAAGGACAAAAAGCCCGATGCCGCAGCCATATCCATGACACAAGGTCTGATTGCGCAGTTAAAGAACGCGGAAGCCGTGGGCCGCATCACTGTCGAGGCCGATCCGGGTGTGCTCAGCCATGACCCGGAACAGAACATCTTGCTGGAGCCGGGCGATAAAATTTACATCCCGCGCCGCCCCTTCACAGTGCGCGTCGGCGGCGAAGTGCTCTCCCCCGCTTCCCTGCAATTCCGTAAAGGAAAGGATGCGGACAATTATATCGATGAAGCGGGCGGACCGACCTATTACGCCGATATGGACCGCGCCTTTGTCGTTTATCCGGATGGCAGTGCACAGCCGCTTTCTGTTAGCGCATGGAAGCAAAAAATAACGATGATCCCGCCGGGTTCCACCATCATTGTCCCGCGTGATCCAAAGCCTTTCGACTTCTTAGAAAGCGCGGAAAAAATCAGCACGATCCTTGCAAACATCGCCCTCACGGGGTTCTATATCGACGATCTTGGTGATGACGACTAAACCATTATTCTCAATCATAACCATCACAAAAGACGATCCGGATGGGTTTGACAAAACCAAGCAGAGTCTGGAGACCCAAACCTGCCGTGACTTTGAATGGATTGTGATTGACGGAAACAATGAAGCCGATAGCGGTATTTACAATGCCATGAACAAGGGGCTCGATCGTTCGCAAGGCGGGTATATTCTTTTCCTGAATGGCGGCGATATCCTTGCTGATCCGGAAACTCTTACGCTGATTACTCGCCACATCGATGTTTTTCCATCAGACTTTATCTATGGTGACGCCATGGAACATGACGGAATGCATTTCCACATTAAACGTGCCCGTAAACATACGACGCTCTGGCGCGGCATGTTCACCCATCATCAGGCGATGATCTACAAACGCGATTGTATAAACGGTTTAAGGTTTGATGAGACTTATAAAATCGCCGGTGATTTTGATTTCACGGCTAGGTTTTTGAAGAAAGCGAAAAATTTTTCCTATATTCCCGCTCCGCTTTGCCTTTTTGGACGGGGCGGCATATCGCAAACACAGGCCCGTCTGGGACGGAGCGAAGAAATGCGATCGAGACTGGGAAATAAGCTATGTGGGCGAATAACTGCTGTTTTTGTGTACGCACGCCAGGTGTTTACTCATTTTCTGGTATCGATGGCACGATAATAATCCGCTTTTTTGAAAAGAAGGTCGATATTCTTTCGCCCCTCTAGGACACCGCCTCTTAACAGGCCGTAATAAAACAAGAATGCCCACCGCTTATACCGGGATGCGCGGAATAAAGATTTTATCCTATTTCGCCAAGCGACCGGATCGTCGGGATAGGCCTTTTTATCAATCATTCCCTTTTCCCAGAGCGCATAACCATGATGCTTCTGCTCCCACCTCCCCGCATCGTTAAAGCAGTAATGCAACAGGGAGGCGTCCAGCCGTCCAATTTTCATACCTTTTGCACAACTCCTCAAAACGGGCTGGTAATGGCCTTCTATTTCCCCCATGCCCGGGATATCCAGATCATCGACTACGGGAAACTCCATCTTGTGGCGGTTGATCAGGCAGAGTTTGCGATTGCGCATGCCGCGTTTAAGAACCACACCATCAGCCACATAGAGTCCATCAATGAAATATCCCGCGCGGGAGAAATCAAGCACCGCGATTTCGTCCGCCAGTTCCTTTGTCACCTCCTCATCGGCATCCACGAAGAAAACGAAGTCATGCTGGATGGTAAGATTATCAAGACACCACTGCCGTTTCTTTGGGTACTGTCCATTCCATGTGAAGGAAACAAAACGCGCGCCGAAGCTTTCCGCAATCATGCGGCTATTATCTTTTGAATGTGAATCAACGACGATGATCTCATCAAAACACTGAAGCGCCGAAAGACAACGCGGAAGATTTTTTTCTTCATTCAAGGTCGTAATAATAACAGTAATCGGAATCTTATCTTGCATGTGGGTGCCGTACCGACCAGACCAGATAGCCACCCACAACCCCCATCATGGCAAACACAATTAGAATAGCCGGGGTATTGGGCCAGACAGGTTTTGGCGCGCTCGCCGGAGGTTCCACCACGATCGCGGCGTATGGCTCATCGAGATTCGCCAGCATTCTGATATGTTCCTGCTGAATTAAAAGATTGGCAATACCCTTGCGGTGATCAGGGTTGAGGGTTTTCTGCAATGAATCTTGTAGATAGTTGATCCGGGTTTCCGATTGGCGCCTGCGGTCTCGGCGAATAAGTTGGTCCGAAACCAGATGAACCTTGCGGAGCAGTGCCGCGGCAAAATCCGCATCGGGATGGTTATAGCTGATCCGTCGCAACGGCGTCGTGCCCAGATGCTCGATCTTTAAATTTTTTTGCAAATATTCCGCAAGCTCTTCCGCGCTCCACGCCTCCGATCCATGGCGCCAGCGCCCATCTTTGGCAATACCGGCCAGCACCGATTGATCCTTAAGCAATATAGCCGCTACTGATGTCCCCGTCGATGTATAGACGAATCGGTAAAAATCGGTCGATACGCCTTCTTGGTCTTTGGGCCGCCAGAAAGGAATGTCGAGTGATTGGCCTTCAGCACGCGTCGAAGCATAGTCGCCAAGCGCATAACCATCCGCAGGTGCCACAATCATGGTCGCCTTATAAAGCGGCGTAGCGCTTAGAATGATAATTGCCCCGGCAATCAATGTCACGACCATGGAAACAAGAATGTAGACCCGCGCCTTCCAGAACGATGCAATCATATCTGCAAGGGTTGGTTCGCTGTTCATGTCCGCTTATGCCACGCGCGTACGGATGGTGTTTTCGGCTTCCTTCATAATGGAAAGAATCGATTTGACGGGACGGCATTCCTGCGCCGCCTCCAATGCGCCTTGCTGCGCATCGAACCATGCATTCGGCTCGCTTCGGAAATAAAGAATTGCCTGCGCGAGCGTTTGCCCATCACCTTGCGGAACAATCGCGCCGCATCCATAATCTTTTATAATGCGGGCAATCTCCGTATCGTCCGGCCCGATATAGATGGCGGGGCGCGCGGCGGCCAGCGCGGAATAGAACTTACATGGGACCAGCAGTCCCGCCGCATCGTCGCGCATGCTCACCAGATGCACATCACCGCTTTCCATCAGATCCTTAAGTTTACTTGCGGGTTGATAAGGCAGCAATTTTACGTTTTGAAGTTCGCGGCGTGCCCGCTCAGACGCAAGGCGGTCATGGTTCGGCCCATCGCCTACAAAAACAAACTCTATTTCAGGATGAATCGAAAGCGCTTCTGCGGCTTCCAGTATCGTGTTCATCGGATGCGCACGTCCGATATTACCGGCATATAAAACCCGGAATCGCGGCGATGTATCGCGTATTAACTGTTCCGGCGGGCGGGCATTGGCAACATTCGCCTTCATCCGTACATCGTTGCTTGCACCACGGTTGGCCTCGATAATTTCCTGATCCGGCCAATTGGGCACGATGCTGATACGCCCCGTTTCAACGCCTGTATGGGCAAGATATTTCGCCATGCAACGGCCTACGGCAATTACCTTACCGGATTTGTTCATCGAACGGCGTGCGGTGCGTGAAAGCGACTTCATAACAAAATCCGGCATCTTGACGCCGATGGATGGGAACAAGTCCGGATAAAGATCATGACACCAGTGCATATGGGCGCAATGCCGCTTCTTCGCAAAACGGCGGCCAACGGTCACGAGCAGTGGAGGATCGGTCATGGTGACGACAAGGTCGTGATGCGGCTGTTTCATCGCGGCGAGGTAAAGCCGGGCCAGAATGCGGGCGTAGCTGAAAAACCCCTTGGGCGATTGGTTGGCCTTGACGCGGTAGACCGCTATTCCGCCATCGTTTTCAGAGAATGTTTTTTCACCCGTAGTCAGGACCGTGACCTGCCATCCCGCGCGCGCCATTTCGCGGGCCAGATCGCGCAGGACGCGGCCACTTGCCCCCCTTGCTGGCGGGTACACCCGGTTGATTAACAGAACAGACGGCTTGTTTAAGGTCATCGGCCTACGTCTTTTACGATATGGATATTCTTTGTGAATACACGACTAGGACGTTTCGCGCAACGGGGCGGACCGCTTACTCCACACCCCGATGAGTAGAAGCAATAGCCCGAAATCGAGAGATTTATGGGAAGCATAGAGAAAAACCGGGATAATGAACGGCCAGAAAACGGCCATCGCCCTGCCCCTGTCCCTTTGAAATATAAGGACAATCTCATAGAATACGGCGATGCAGAACACCGTGGCCAAAAGCGCCATCAACGCCCCGCCCTTTAAAAACATCAATGTCAAAAGACTGTGGGTATAATTTACGTCCAGCCCACCAACGGCAGGAGAGGCGAAAACCCCTCCCCATCCGGACCCGGCGAAGAATCGGACAGGGTCTGCCGCGGCAGACGCAAAAACTGCCCCGGCCTCCTGAACGCGCATATTCATCCCCACTTCCGCTGTCTTCTTGTAAATGGCGCCTGCGGTCTCCGCCACCCATGGCGCAATTATATATAAGAGAGCCATCAGCAAGATGGTGGGCAGGACAATCCGACCCGGTGTCCGGATCAGGGTATCGCCCCAAAAGACAAAGAGACTGAGCCCGATCGCGGCGATGGTGGCACGCTGGATATCCAACAGCATGGCCGCGACAATCACGGCAATTATGATCCCGCCTCCTATCAGCACCGGAAGACGCGATACCGATATATGAACCAGCGCTCGCCAAACAAACCCCGCCGTAAAGATCGCGGCAAACAGAACTAAGGGGGAATTGGACAGGTATAAAAGCTCGCCATCGGCGATCCACAAATTGAACGCGGGGATAAGGGTCCGCACCGCGAACGCGGCCCCTGCGCCCAGCATTAATATAGGCAGGAACCTCGCCGCCCCTTCGTTTATCTCGAATATACGCATCAGGAAAATCGGCAGACACAAAAAAGCAAAAGATAATAAATCGCGAACGATCAACGCCATCTCATTGCCGTTATATATTCCGGTGAGGACAGGGACAGTGATGCCTGTCAGGAAAAGAACATGGAGTATACGCAGAAAAAACGGTTCCCCCAAATCGAGCCTGCGGAACCGCCCCATCAGTCCCATTCCGGCGGCAAGGATGAGCAAAGCGCCCACAACGGCTTCCACCGCACCGGGGTTATCCGGCGTGGGGGACCCGAACATGCCATAGACCACTATCGCCGCGAACAGGGCAAGAACCGGCACAGGCGTTGAGGCGATGCGATGAACCATCATGCAAAACACCCCACCAGAAGGCGGGGCGCGGTGCAAGTTTTATTCGGGCTGAAGGTCAGTCGATATTGAACAAACGCGGTGGCGTTTGCAAAATCTCGTCCTGCTCGCGATAGACAAGGCGCTTCTTCTTCGGCTTTTGCGTCTGCTGAGGCTCCATGTAATTGCCATAGGCGTTGGCTACACCACCCATGGCCTGCTGGGCCTGTTGCCCATATTGGGATTCTGTTGCCTGCTGCATATATTCCTGTGCGTATTGCTGGGCCCTGGCATTACGTTCGGCGCGCGCACGCGCCACCTGATCCGCCGTCAGAACGCCGTTGCCGTATGTTGTAGGGTTAAGGTTATAAGGCTTTGGTGCATTGTAATTGTAAGAAGGTGCGTTTTTGCCGGCAATCATCTGGTCCATCGGCAGCGGCGATCCCAGATTGTTATAAACCGGAACATTGCCCGATTGCGTGGTGCCATAACCCTGCTGTGACGTCATAGGAATATATAAGGGGGTCTGGGCGACTGCAGCGCCTGCCATACCGCAGAGCGTCAAACCTGCAACCACCAAGAAAGAGCCAAAACGCATATCCATTCCTTCCTATAAAATTCTGATCTCACTGTATCATAAAATCAGACAACTCGGCAAAATTTCATACGAAACAAGCGCTTCCCCGGGCATGGCCGGCGGCCATCAAAAAATCATCATTTCTTTACGTTTCTTTAAATCTTTGGAAGCATGATGAACCTACAATTTCGTAAAATAATGGTGGGTACAAGGAGTGCGTAAGAC
>CBFGQF010000097.1:0-6820 GCA_965650865.1 uncultured Alphaproteobacteria bacterium
GAATGGTCGCGCCTCGAAAGTTTGATGGATGCCGTCACAGCCGTATCAGGCAGCGGCCCGGCCTATGTCTTCTATCTGGTGGAAGCGCTGACCAAAGCAGGAATGGAAAATGGGCTGGACAAGGACTTTGCCGGAACGCTGGCACGTCAGACGGTGATTGGTGCGGCGGCCCTGCTCGAAGACAGCCCCGATATTACTGCATCGGAATTGCGCGAAAATGTCACAAGCCCGAACGGCACGACCGCGGCCGCGCTTACCGCCCTGATGGACGGACGATTTCAGGATGTGCTGAATGAGACTGTGGCAAAGGCCGCCGCGCGTTCCAAAGAATTGTCGGCTTAATATTCCTTATAAAACTATCCCCGCACAGGCGGGGATACATGGATAACGGTTTTTAAGGAAGTGCTTCTTACAAAGACTACTTCTTTGCCTTCCCTGTTGTACCAAGACCGATATCCTTGGCAAGACGTGAACGCTGTTTTGCATAGTTCGGCGCAACCATCGGGTAATCATTGGGCAGCCCCCAGCGCTCACGATATTCCTCGGGACTCATATCATACGCCGTTTTCAGATGGCGCTTGAGCATCTTCAGTTTTTTACCGTCTTCAAGGCAGACGATATAATCCGGTGTCACAGATTTTTTGATCGGCACGGCAGGTTGCGGCCGATCACCACCGGCAGCAGTACCGCTGACACCATGGCCAAGCCCCGAAAGCGTACGGAAGACTTGTTCGATCAGCGCGGAAATGTCCTGCTGGGAAACAGTGTTATTCGATACATGGGAGGAAACGATTTCGGTGGTCAGGGCTAAAAGGTCGGCGTGGCTGGTTTGATCTGGCACTTTTGGCTCCGCAGTAATGTTGAAATTATTACTTCAATATAGACCTGATAACCTGCGGATCAAGGATTATCGGAAGTATTTAGCAAGAATTACAACGGCATTTCTTCAATGATACGTTGTATTTTATTGGACACGGATACATCTGCACCGCGCAAATATAGGGGCTCCGGCTTGGACACCCGCCCGCCCTGCCTCTCGTAATCAAGCAGCCCCATCCGCGCGAGCGTCGCGGGGTCCAAAAGTCTGCGGGGCCGCCTTTTTGCCGGATCCATGGGCGCGCGGCCCGCCGCCTCCTCGGCAAAACGCTCCACGGCATCACCGCACAGGACCAGACCATCGTTGTATAGCGCAAATGCGGAATCAAATGTAAGGCAGGCGGGCCCGTTCAATGGCTCACCCATAGGGCTATATAACTGGGCGTAGTAATCGCTGCGCTTGGTCTCTAAAAGAACCAACTTGTCAGCCTTATCTCCTTCTATAGAACAACTCGCGGCCATCACCGCCATACTGTTCAGGCCGTGAACGGGTATACCAAGAGAAAGGCCAAAGGCCCGCGCCGTGGAAAGGCTGATCCGAAGCCCGGTAAAAGATCCCGGCCCGATGCTGGTGACAATCAGGCCAAGGTCGGAAAAAGACACACCGCATGACTCCATGGCCTCCTGTATCAGGGGGACGAGCCTTGCTGCCTGCTCCCGCTCCGTCTCAAAAAGGCGGATTTCCGCGCCTTCTGCATGATAAACACAGACGGCGCAACCATTAAGGGCCGTATCAAAAGCCAGAACGGGGCGATCAAAATTCATGCCTTCTTATAATGGCCCTTCCATTATTCCGCCAGTTTTATACGTTTTCCATAGGGTGAAAATCTTTCGTTTCCTCTGGCGGTTTCGGGGCGGATCGGCTAAAACTCCCTCAATGCCTGCTTTTTCCTTAAAATCCGCTTTCATCCCCCTGATGATCGCTCTTTTTGCTGCGCCCTCAGGCGCGCTTGCGGCCATCGATGCGGATAATAAGGCGGCGGTTATATTTGCCTATTTTGCGATTGGGGATGATTCCAACCCAAACACCAGCCTTCAATCGGGCCAGTTCATGGACCAGATGGACGTCCTTGCGCAGGGCGGCTATACGGTCAAAAAGCTGCCTGATATCATCTCGTCGTTTCAAAAAGGGAAATCCCTGCCGGAAAAAACCGTGGCGATTACATTCGATGGCGCCGACAAATCGGTCCTCGATAAAGCCGCGCCCTATTTGATTGAAAATGATATCCCCTTCACCATCTTTGTTCCGGCCGCACGGGTGGAGGCGGATAAACCGCCTTATATGAATTGGGACAGTCTGCGCGCCCTGAAAAAAACCGGACTTGTAACTTTCGGGTTGCATCCCGCTGACTATTCTCGTCTTGCCTCTGCGGGGGAAGAAGATATCCGCCGCCAGATCAATAATTCCATCGCCCTCATGCGTGAACGTTTGGGGATTGAAACAAAACTCATAGCCTATCCGTTCGGCGAATATAACGAGAAGTTCAAGCATGTGGTTAAATCCATGGGTTTCGATGCCGCCTTTGGGCAGCAATCGGGCGTAGCCTATAGCGGCGATGATCTTTTTGCTCTGCCCCGCTTTACACAAACCGAACGCTACGGCGATACCGAACGTTTTCGCATGACGGCTGCCGCGCTGCCCTTCCCTGTGCGGGATGTCTCCCCTTCCGATCCGGCCCTGGGTACGCTTACACCCGCCATCGGCTTTACGGTACAGGACGAACTGGTCGGGGATTTAAAGAACCTGTCTTGTTTTTCATCGATAGATGATAAACCCGATATTCAAATCCTGAACAAACGCCGCGTGGAAATACGCATGAAAACACCGATTACGGAAGACCGTCCGCGGATTAACTGCACGCTCCCCGTCGCTACGACGGGCGCAGAAGAACCGCGCTGGCGCTGGTTTGGAACGCTTTATACGGTGGACAGCAAAATGCTTGAAGACGCCGCGATCCGGAATGCCGATACTGCGCAAAAGCATGCAGGCGAAGATGCGGCGGGCCATATTTCGGTAGAATAACTTAGTAATCCGCCAGCTGACGAACTTCCAATACTTCCGGCACATAGTGGCGAAGCATATTCTCGACACCGTTTTTCAAAGTGATTGTGGAACTCGGGCAGCCCGAACAAGCTCCCGAAAGCCGCAGGTAAACGATCCCCTTGTCAAAGCTTTCAAAGGTGATATCCCCGCCATCCATGGCAACCGCCGGGCGCACGCGTTTTTCGATCAGTTCCTTGATCTGTTTTGAAATCTCGTCAAGCAGGTCATCATTCGCATCGTGCTGCGCCACATCTGCGCTATCATGGAACAACGGTGTTTTCATCGAAAAATGCTGCATGACGCTGCCGAGGATCGGCGCCTTCAAAACCTGCCAGTCAGCCTCATCGGTTTTGGTCACGGAAATAAAATCGCTGCCGAAAAAAACCGTTTGTACGCCGTTGATTTCGAACAGGCGCTGCGCCAAAGGTGATACGGCGGCCTCTTGCGCATTGGCAAATTCGCGCACGCCCGCTTCCATCACCGGTGCACCGGGAATGAATTTGATCGTGGCCGGGTTCGGCGTATTTTCGGTTTGTATGAACATTTTTACTTTCTTTCCTGTCATGCCGGGCGATAGCAAAGGATCTCAAAATTCGGGATTTTTCCGCTTCGCCTTAGAATGACAATATAGATAATCCTAGCTTTTTCCTATTCAACCCCGCCTCTAAAATCAAGAAAACTCTTCGATATGGCTCGGCACGATGACCACGGGAACTCGCAGGCGCGATAACCCCTTGCCCAGAAAATAAGAAATCAGGGGGCCGCGGTTGCTGTGATCCGCTCCGCCGCCAAGGATCAACTGGACGATGCCGGGGTTTTCATCGATTGTTTTAACCAGTTCGTCATGCTTGTTCCCTTCGGCAAAGTATAGCGAAGGGATGGTGCCGTGGTAGTCATGGGCGGTTTTGGCGGCGCCCCAGATATATTTTTCGGCCTCAAGACGCAGTTCCTTCATCATGCGGTGCTCTACCGCGCCCCATTGTTGAAAATCCTCGTTCTCAATAATACACAGGATACCGACATGGGCACGGTTCTTGCGCGCGATAAAACAGGCATATTTCAGCGCGACTGCGAATTCATCGCTGTTATCCGCGACCACAAGATAGGTGCCGCCATCACCGCGGCGGCCATTTTCCTTGACGGGTTTAAACTCGGCGTCGATGACAGATTTGTCTTGTCCCATGGATCAATCCCTTCTCAAGAACGTAAAGGCCGACCAGCCGGACAGGACGGCAATGACGATTGAAAATACGCCGTACAAAAAGGCGTTCTCAGTGGCGAACAAATAAACACGCGCATTAAATCCCACCTGCCCCACCTGAAAGGTCCTGTGGTCTTCGGCAATCACGGCTCCATCTTGGATCAACGCGCCGTGGACGGCATAGATTCCGGTCGGCACGCCGGGCGGCAAGTCAAAATCCACCTTAAAAAAGGTCGGCTCCATGAACCGGATGGTTTTAGACGAAAGCGGATAAAATCCGCGCCCTTGCATATCAGCCAGCAATGAATCGGCAAAAAAATCGACCTTTTGCGCATCATCGCTTGCGTCTTCGGAATAAAAACCCAGATGATCGACCCCTATGTATTGCGCACTCAAAATATTTTGTGGCGCGATGGTTGCCGCGGGTTTTGTGGCCGCGAAATCGTAATAGCTGGGCACACGCCGGAATTCCACCGAGTCCGTATTCATCCAGGCGCCGCCCACGCGCCCTTTTTTACGGACGATCACGGTTTTATCAGGACCTTTCAATGTGATGGCTATGTCAGCACCGGGCGTATCGGTAATGCCAAACAGCACGACTTTGGCCCCGTTGAAACCGGTCGTGATGTCGACGGCGTCCTGCGCCAATTCGATATCAAGCGTTGCCGCCTCTACAGGCATGGTTAAGAGTAACAGGGACAAGGCAACGACTAGAAACTTCATCATCATCGTATATCCAGTGAATAAAGATTTGCCGGTTCCCAGAACAATTGCGCCATCATCCGGAAACATACCGCCAGAATGATAACGGCCAGGAAAATACGGGCGGGTGCGCCTTTGATACGGCGCGCGACACGCACGCCCACCTGCGCCCCGACAACGCCGCCGATAATCATAACAAATGACAGGATGATATCGACCGTGCCGTTGACAGTCGCATGGAGCATGCAGGCAAAGGCCGAAATGAAAATGATCTGGTAAAGCGAAGTCCCCGCGACCAGAAGCGAAGGCATACCCAGGATATAGATCATCGCCGGAACCATGACGAAGCCGCCGCCTATCCCCATAATCGAAATAAGAAGCCCTCCGATAAACCCGACACCGACCGGAAACAACGCGGAGATATAAAGCCGTGATTTGATAAAACGCGTCTTATAAGGCCAGTTTTTGAACGCATCACGCTGGCTGAAACTCTTCACATCCTCGGTAATCTGGGCTTTGTTGAAAAAGGCCGTGATGCTTTCGTACAGCATCATTGACCCTATGGTGCCGAGCAAAAGCACGTAGGATATAGCGATAAACAAATCGATATGCCCGAAATGTTGAAGCAGCCGGAAAATAAAAATTCCGATGATAGCCCCCGCCATGCCGCCGATCAGCATGATCGACCCCATATGGATATCCACATTCCCGCGCCGCCAATGCCCCAGAACGCCGGTGACGGATGTGGCAATCAACTGGTTGCTTTGCGTCCCCACGGCAACTGCGGGGGGAATCCCCATGAAGAGCAGGAAGGGAGTCGCCAAAAATCCGCCGCCAACACCGAACACGCCGGATAGGAAACCAACCGCCACGCCTAGAAAGACCAAACTTTCGGCGGGAACGGACATTTCGGCAATGGGAAGATATATTTGCATGTCAGAATCTCAGATTAACAGAATCTCAGAATTACAGAAGTTATGAATTATCTTTCTGAGATTCCGAGATTCCGAGATTCTTGATTTCTAGTAGGCAACCGTGCCTTCCGGTCCCGTCTGCGACCAGAAATAAAGCTCGGCTTCATTCAGGAAGTTGGCGTATTCGCCGGTCGGAAGCTCGTGATAGGCCTTCTTGAAATCAACGGATTTGATCACGCCTTTAAAATCCAGCGCCCAGCGTTCATAGGCATGGGCCAGCGCGGAGCATTCCACGACATACAGTTTGTCGTTGTAAAGCGAGGCGAACATGATCGCGCGGCGCGATTGCATCACCGTGCCAAAACGCTGGGTATAAGAGGCGAGCGCATAGGATGCAAACCAGCGACCAAGCCCCGCCCCGTCATGGACGCTGCCTATCTCGTAATCGTCATAGGCACCAAGATATTTTTCCCAGAAAGGTTTGGAAACCGCCACGCGCTGAACCGCATCGCCATATTCAGCCGGGAAAATCGTGTAACGCTTATCTTCGCTGACATTGACCTTGCAGACCGGCTGGTCGTTGTCGCTTGGCGCGATAATCGTCATGATTGTGTCCGGCGCGGCATTGCTCACCCGCTTCCAAGTATCAGGGAACGTGATGGTCAGGCCAGATTTTTCATCTTTCCAGTCAAAATAATCCGCCTTGGCGGGTGTGGCGATGACAAGGGCGGCGATAAGGGGCAAAAGACGCAGTTTCATGAGAATCGATTATACCTTGGGTAAGGAAAGCTACAATCGCTTTCATAAACGATCCCGCGTCTTTTACGCAAACTTGCGGTGCTAGAGTCCTAAAACTGTGGCTGCGACATCTCTGAATGGTTTTTCAGGCTGCCTTTTGGCTTCAAGCCCAACCTCAACCAACACCGCGTTACGACAAACTTCCGTTGGCATTATAGCCGATACAGTGTCTAGCCCATCTTCAATCGAACCATTTCTTACCCTATCAACCAAAGCCTCATTAGCAGGATCAAAAATATCAAAATAGGGAATATGAGGATAAATTTCCTCGTGAGTTGAACGAAC
>CBFGQF010000098.1:0-6682 GCA_965650865.1 uncultured Alphaproteobacteria bacterium
ACGGCGGCTGGCGCCGTACTGCCATTGTTGTCGAGGTCTGCATTCGGGGCCAGAACATGGACGCCGCCTTGCACTTGCAGGCCTTTGAGTTTTGTCATACCGGCCGGATTGAAATAGATCGTGCTCGCATCATCGAGCGTCGTGGTAGAGCCGGAGAAGGCGGAGCCGAGGCCGCGGACCGATTGTTCCTGAATGTAGAAACCTGCAGCATTCGCGCCGGTGGAAATTGCGCCAACGCAGGCGGCGGACAAAAGGGACATACGCACGATATTCTTCATGATGGTCTGATCTCCTGATACGTGAACATAATTGGGTGGGATTGCTCCCGGAAGGCGGTAGCAATACTCTATCGAATTAGTTAGCAAATCCCTAATAAATATATTCGTGCAGCGCACAAAAGCACATGCGCGTAGTCGCTATCTCAAAGTTATCGCAATTGCTCCTGATCCAGCCATTGGCTGACAGAGGCCGCAATGTTCTCCGCCGTGTCGTCCATTTTATAAATCTGGAGCAGGCGTCTGTCCGGCGCGATGAAATAAATGAAGGAGGAGTGGTCCATCGTGTAATCCGACAGGCCTTCTTCCTCCGCCTTTGCGGCGTAGATTTTATAACCCTTCAATGTGTCCTTGATTTGCGCTGTCGTGCCGGTCAGGCCGATCAGGCGCGGGTGGAACATTGCGACATAATCCTGCATCTTGGCCAAAGTATCGCGTTCAGGGTCGACCGTGATGAAAAGAGGCTGGATGACGTCCGCCTTCTCGCCCAGTGAATTCATGACATGGGCCACTTTCTGCAGTTCGGTAGGGCAGATGGCAGGGCAATAGGTAAAGCCGAAATAGATCAGCTTGTATTTATCCGGCCATGATTTTTCGGATGCCGTGCCGCCCGCCGTGCTTTGCAGGGTAAAGGGCTCGCCAAACGCATCTTCGCTCACAGGGTGCAATATGTCCGGCACGTCGGCAAGCTTTTGGTCCCCCGTCCGCATCCACGCGAAGGTGACGGCAAGGCCGATAATAGTGATAAGGGAAACGATCAAAATGCGTTTAACGGGGATGTTGTTCATGCCTTCGTTGATACAACGGGCTGCCCCGCTTGTCCATATTCGATGAAAGTAGCGCCGGGTTTGACCCCGGCGCCTTCACACATTAAGGAGAACTCATTGAAACGGCGACCAAGCGTACCTTAGAGAACGTCTAACATCTCGGCGACCAGCGGGTGACGCACGATATCGGCCTGATTGAGGCGCACCACTGCGATATTGGGAAGCGCATCGAACTTGTCCGCGACATCGGCAAGGCCCGATACGCCCGGCAAAAGGTCCGATTGCGCGGGGTCGCCCGTGACCACCATGGTGGAATGCCAGCCAAGGCGGGAGAGCAGCATCTTGAGCTGCCCGTAGGTGCAGTTCTGTGCCTCGTCGATCACGATGAAGGCATTGTTGAGCGTGCGCCCGCGCATGAATCCGACAGGGGCGATCTCGATGGTACCGTCATCCATATACTGGCGGACCTTCTTGCCGCCCAAACGGTCGCCGAGCGCGTCATAAAGGGGGCGCAGATATGGCGCCATCTTCTCATGCATGTCACCGGGCAGATAGCCGAGGGATTCTCCGGCTTCCATCGCGGGGCGGGATAGGATGATTTTTTCGACCGCGCCTTTTTCCAGGGCTTCGACCGCGGCGCAGATGGCAAGGTATGTTTTGCCTGTTCCTGCGGGGCCGATGGCCATGGTCAAATTATGCTGCGCTATCGCCTCCATCAATTCGCGCTGCCCGTCGGTACGCGGGCGGACGGTCTTTACATAGCTTTTATCGCGGCTGCTTTCGATTTCATCGTCCAGCGGGTGCCAGTCCAGATCGTCAAAGGCCGGGCGAATGACATTGCCCGTGCGGTGAATATGGCTTTTTGTCGTTGTCGATTTTTTGGATTTTTTAGCCATGATGGATCCTTCCTGTTCGGGGTTGGGGGTAGAGAAAACACAAAAAAACCGCTGACGTAACGTCTGGCGGTTTGAAATCTGCGGTCCATCGTGTATGCGCCGTTTCTTTCGGCTGCGGCTCTGCCTGTGAGAGCGCCTCTGTCGTCGTCTGGATATTCGAACCTGTATCTGATCAAGGAGGACCCTTGGAAGAAGTAAGAGGTGAAAATCGAACGTGATTTGATTCTATCAGAGTTTTACGCCTTTGCGGCAAAATAATTTGAATTTGTGCGCTTATTTTGTGAACCGAACTCCGCGCGTGCCGTTGGCCATGCGGGTTAACAGATTCAAACGGAAAGGCTTTTCATTATGATGGACCTTGGACAGACAAAATTATCGAAAAGGGAATTTATGGGCTATGTCGCCGCTGTGCCGGTCGGGCTTGCCGCTTTCCGTGGCTGGGGTGGCGAAGGGCTGATTGCGCCCGCCGTGGCCGCCGATGAAGTTGCGCCGACAAACGGCGCATTCACCTTGCCGAATCTTCCTTATGCCTATGGCGCGCTGTCGGCGGCAATTGATGCCAAGACCATGGAACTCCATCATGGCAAACATCATCAGGCCTATGTCGACAATCTGAACAAAGAGGTGGAGCAAGACGCGCGTCTGAAAAACAAATCGCTCGAAGATATTCTAAAAAATGTTTCGAAATATTCCGAAGCCGTGCGCAACAACGGCGGCGGCCACTGGAACCATTCTTTCTTTTGGAACATCATGTCGCAAACGGCCAGCGAACCATCGGTAGAGTTGGCAACCGCCATCAATGACACTTTTGGTTCAATGGATAATATGAAGACAAAATTTGAAGAAGCGGGCAAAGGCCGTTTCGGATCGGGGTGGGCGTGGCTGATTGTGAATAGGGACGGCAAGCTTGAAATTACCTCGACGCCCAATCAGGACAATCCGCTAATGGATGATGCGAAAGTGAAAGGCACGCCGATCCTCGGCAACGATGTGTGGGAACACGCCTATTATCTGCGCTATCAAAACAAACGCGCCGACTATCTGAAGGCATGGTGGAAGGTTGTGAACTGGACGAAAGTGTCCGGGCTTTATGCGGGTGCCAAGAAATAACAAAAAGCCCGCCGTTATGGCGGGCTTTTTAATTACGCCGCCTTCGCGGTCTTTTCGGCATTCTTGATGCCTTGTTTCAAGAGCACCCAGGCGGCCTTGGAGGCGAGCTTGCCGCCCATGCCTTTGGGGTCGAACCCGCAGGCCTTGAACACCATGGCGACGGCGCGGTCCACTTGTGGCTGCTGATAGAATTTATAGGCGCGTTTCATATATTCCTTGTTCCACACCTTGCGGTCATAGATTTCATTGTCGTTCGCGTTGGCGGCGAAGAAGGCGTAAGACAATTCATCATCCTCGCTTTCCGCAATCCGGCCGAGGGCGACCTTCAGGCGTTTCATTTTCGACATGTTCTCGATCGCGACATACCGGTTCAGCGTGTCATAGAACAATTTGTAATGACGGAATTCATCGCCCGCGATCTTGGCGCAGATTTCTTTCAAGACAGGCTCGTCCGTGCTTGTGCCGATGGCGGTGTAATAGGACGATGTGCCGATTTCGACCATGCAGCGGGCGACCATCTCTCCGGCGCGGGAACCGCGGACAGATTCGGAATCGTTGATATGTTCGATCTCATATCCTTCGCGGAAACGGGCCATGGCTTCCTCCAGCTTCCAGTTCGGATCAACGGCTTCGGCCCATTTGCCCAAAGATTGGCCATGCTGAACCTCTTCGGTGGCCCAGCAACGGGACATCGCCTGAAATTCCGGATCGTCGGCAAACACGCGCTCAAGATAACTGGAATAGGCAACCGCATTATATTCGACGAGTGCCGCGGCCTTCACCACCTTGATCAGGTCCGGCGTCACCTTGGAATGGTCGATTTTGTCGTAAGGGATGTCGTTCATGTCCCAGATCGGTTTGCTCATGGCCGCTTCTTCCTTTTTGCTTTGTGCTTGGCAGTTTCCAAGGTCTAACAGGGTTCACAATTCCTTGCAATGGCATCAAATTTTCCCTGCCAGATCTTAAGGTTATCAAAGAGGGTCATAACCGATATTCCAAAATAACATGATGAAGCGCAGGGCGGATTGTGCTATAGTAAGCTTACGCACGTGCCGATGGCCCTTCCCTCAAAAAGATGCAGGTTATGCTACGACGGAAAACTTAAACGTTGACCGCGCCCCAACCGTATAACGGGCGCCTTTTGACAAGGGTTTTTTGATGTACCATAAAGTTCAGGAAGGGGCGCTGGCCTCTTCTACCGTTTCCCATCCGCAAAAAATAGATGATCTCGACCGGTTCATCATGGATACCGCCCCGCGTTATCCGGTGGCTGTTCTGCGGCCCGATACGCTCACCGCAACGGCGGCGCAGTTCGTGCGCGAATTTCCGGGCGATGTCATGTATGCCGTCAAATGCAACCCGGATGAACGGGTTCTGAAGGCGCTGATCGCCGGCGGGGTCAAGAATTTCGACTGCGCCTCGATTGGCGAGGTGAAATTGATCCGCCGCTTGGCACCGGACGCCACGATTTACTTCATGCACCCCGTGAAATCCCGCGAGTCAATCCTTGAGGCTTACGAGGATTATGATGTCACGATCTTCGTGCTGGATTCCGAAGCCGAACTGAACAAGATCACGGAAGTTCTGGGCGATGCCGAAGATCTGACCTTGTTCGTGCGCATGGCTGTGCCGAAACAAAAAGTGGCGGTTGATTTCTCCGCCAAATTCGGCGCACCGCCTGTGCTTGCGACGGAACTGCTGAAAAAGGCGCGTCCCTATGCCCATAAACTCGGCGTGTCCTTCCATGTCGGCACGCACTGCCTGCAAACCGAAAGCTATGAACGCGCGGTGCAGGCCGCGATTGATGTGATCAATAGCAGCGGTGTTGAGGTTGAGGCGCTCGATATCGGTGGCGGTTTCCCCGCCAATTTGACGCCTGACAATCCGCCGCCGCCGATCACGGATTATTTCGATGCCGTGCGTGCTACGCTTGAAAAGAACAACCGCACCGATCTGCACCTTCTGTGCGAACCAGGCCGAGGCCTTGTCGCGGCGGGCGGCGCGTTGGTCGTGCGGGTGGAACTGCGCAAAGGCGATTTGCTCTACATCAATGACGGCACCTATGGCGGGATTTTCGAATCCGGTCCCTGCGCCGATTTGCCTTACCCCACGCATATGATCCGCGGCGGCGGCCGACCCTATTCGGGCCAGATGATGGCCTTCCGTATGGCGGGCCCCACTTGCGATTCCGTCGATATGATGAAGGGGCCGTTTATGTTGCCCGCCGATATCGACGAAGGCGACTGGATCGTGATTGACCAGCTCGGCGCCTATGGCGAAGTCAGCCGCACACCATTTAACGGGTTCGATCAAGTCATCCGGGTTGAACAGGGAGCAAAAAAACAAGCCAAACGCAGCCGCAAGGCCGCATAAAGGGAGCGTAAAACAACCACTATCAAACCCCCGCCTTCCGGCGGGGTTTTTTTGTTCGGATTATCCCACGTAGCGAATCGATATCAAGATATTGTATATTGGCTCTTACCTAAACAACTGAAAAGAAGAAAAAGAATGCAATCAGTTAGAGTAATAGAGTTAGATGGTCTTACTTATTGCCGCGTAATCCGTAAGTTTGAAAATAAAATTTATCATCAAGCGAAAAGGCTAGAAGATATGACAGATGAGGAGTGGAGCTTGGCTGGGGCTTGCCCAGTTAGAAATCATCCCTTCATATAGTCGCGCAGAAGTTCCTCGCTCTCGATCCATTTGGCGATATGCGGCGGGGTTTCTGGAACATCGCCTTCATAGCCGATAGCGCGGAGCAATTTGTCCGTCGGCACGGTCGCTTTCTTTTTCTTGTCATAGAAGGCGCCCTTGACGATGGCGATGGCGGCAATCTCGCCGGCCTTTTTGCCTTTCGTGATAACGAAACGCTGTTCCATATACGCCCATTTCGCGTCCCAGCAGACGATGCGGGTTTGCAGGTCGTACTCGCGGAATGGCTCCAGCTGCACGCGATAACGGATGGTGGCGCTGGCGAGCACGGGAATTTGCCCGGCGCGAATGACGTTTTTGAAAATGCCGGTACGGATGACGAAATCGGTCCGGCCGATATCCATGACGGTGAGATACCGTCCGTTGTTCATGTGGGCATTAAGGTCCAGATCATTCGGCAGGACGCGAAAGCGCAGAGTGGTGGTCTCAAGAACGTTGGAAGCGGGCTGTTTGAAGAATGCGGTGATGAGATGCCAAAAAAAACGGAAATATAGGTTCATGGGTGCGCCTTTCGCTGCCGGTATGATAGCAGGAAAAAGCGGGCCAAATAAAGCGCCCCGCCTGCTGGTTTGGCAAGGCGGGGCTTTGCAAGGAACTTCCTTCGCCGGCATTATCCGGATCAGGTTCTGGGGATGTCTGTCTCAGCCGCCGCGCATCACGATAACGGGGCGGCACTCCCGTCCTTGCGTGACTCATACGATTCAAAAGGGAAAATGTTCCCTATTTTCTGGCGATCACATAAACCGCATGAATAATACCCGGCAGGAAACCAAGGATCGTCAGCAGGATATTGATCCAGAAATGCTTGGTGAGGCCGACCTCCAAAAACACGCCGAGGGGCGGCAGCAGAATGGCGAACAGGATTTTGACCAGATCGCCGAGCGTAGAATCGTTCTTTACCGTCGTGTTCATATTTCTTTCC